>JAWVDZ010000443.1:0-3607 GCA_033856955.1 Gaiellales bacterium | reverse complement strand
TCCTGACCAAGTCGTCGATGATCCTGCGCGACGTCGACCTGCTGGTGGACGCCTCGCGGCGTACGCGGGTCGAGCTGGCGCTCTCGATCGGCACCGACGACGACGCCGTGGCACGGCTGACCGAGCCCGGGGCGGCCCCGCCCAGCAAGCGGCTCCAGGCACTCGCCCAGCTGTCCGCGGCCGGACTCCGCCCATCCGTGCTGATGGCGCCGATCCTGCCCGGCATCAGCGACGGCGAACCCGAGCTGAGGCGGCTGGTGGGCGCCTGCCTGGACGCCGGCGCGGAGCGGGTCACCCCGATCCTGCTGCACCTGCGGCCGGGCGTGCGCGACCACTACATGGAGTGGCTTGCCACCACGCGGCCGGAGCTGGTCGGCATGCACGAGGATGCCTACCGGGCCGGGCCGTACGGCTCGCGCGACGACCGCGAGCGGCTGTCGGCGATCGTGCGCGACGAGCTCAGCGTGCGAGCAGGCGGATGTCCGGCAGGTTCCGGAACCGCTGGCGGTGGTCGAAGCCGTACCCGATCAGGAAGTCGTCCGGGGCCGTGAACCCGATGTAGCGCGGCTCGATCTCGATCAGGCGCCGGTAGGGGCGGTCGAGCAGGGTGCACACCTCGACCGATGCCGCTCCTCTGAAGCGCAGCGTCTTGAACAGGTAGTTCAGTGTCAGCCCGGTGTCAACGATGTCCTCGACGATCAGCACGTGGTCGTCGCGCACCGGCCGGTCGACGTCCTTCAGCAGCCGGATCCGCCCGCTCGACGCGGTGACCGAGCCGCGGTAGGCCGAGATGGCCATGAACTCCAGCCGGTGGGGGATCGTGATCTGGCGCGAGAGGTCGGCCAGAAACACGGTCGAACCCTTCAGCACTGTCACCAGCACCAGGTTTCGGTCGTGGTAGTCGCCGCTGATCCGCCGGCCCAGTTCGGCCACCCGTGCTGCGATCAGACCTGCGGAGTACACGATCTCGCCCGGCTCGGGCTGTGCGACCGTCTCCACCGTGACGGTCACGAAGCCTCGCCGAGCTCGTACTTCTCGGCCAGCGCCTCGACGTCGCGTTTGTAGAACAGCTTGACGCGGACGTCGGGGCGGAGCTCACGCAACCGCCGCACCTTGCGGTTCTTCTTGGTGACGAGCGACTGCTTCATGGTCGTGATTTCCAGGTAGAGCTCCTGTTCGGGCAGGTAGAAGTCGGGTGTGAATGCCTCCACGGTGTTGCCTTCGGCGTCGGTCTCGAGCGTGAACGTGTGGGGCTCGTAGTCCCAGGGGATGCCGTGGTAATCGAGGATTTGTGCGCACTCCAACTCCGCCTCGTTGGCGAAGATCGGTGGCTTGTCGCCTCTGAAGGCGTGGAACCGTGGTTGTTCCTGCATCCCGCCACGAAAGTGTACTTCGCACGGCGGACGGTGCGGTCTATGATCGCCCGGCGCATGGCCGAATCGCGACCGTACATCATCGCCCATCTGTCCGACCTGCACTGTGGGTCACCCTACTTCGTGGCCAACCTGCTGGAGCGCGCGATCCTCGAGATCAACGAGATCGAGCCCGACGTGGTTGTCTGCTCCGGCGACCTCACCACGTTCGGCTACAAGCAGGAGTACGCCCAGGCCCGCAGCTACCTCGACCGCCTCAACTGCCCGGACGTGATCACGATCCCCGGCAACCACGACTCGCGCAACGTCGGCTACGTCCACTTCGAGGAGATGGTGGGGCCGCGATCGACCGTGCTGCGCAAGCAGGGCATCACGTTCGTGGCCGTGGATTCGTCCGAGCCCGACCTCGACCACGGCGTGGTCGGCCGCAGCCGGTACGCCTGGATCGAGGAGCAGTTCGAGCCCGACGCCGACTTCCGGGTGTTCGTGCTGCACCACCACCTGCTGCCGATCCCGGGCACGGGTCGCGAGCGAAACGTCGTCCACGATGCCGGTGACACGCTCGAGATCCTTCAGCGGGCGAAGGTCAACCTGGTGCTGTCGGGCCACAAGCACGTTCCCTACGCATGGCGGCTGGAGGACCTGTTCGTCGTCAACGCAGGCACCGTGTCCTCGATGCGCGTCCGCGGCCACACGCGGCCCTGCTACAACGTGGTCGAAATCGGCAGCGACGTGGTCGACATCTACCGCCGCTACCCGTTCCACGGCCGCGAGACGATCATCAGGTTCTCGCCCTCGACGCTGAACTACGAGAAGCACCTGCCGCTGCACGGGAGCCGTTGATGCGGCCGCGCGTGCTGGCGCTGGTGGACGGCGAGCACTATCCACAGGTCGTGCGGGCGGCGCTCGAACAGGCGGCAGTCGACGCCGACGTGGTGGCCGCGCTGCTCCTGGGTGGCACTGAGAAGCTGGACGGCGACCCCGATTTCGGGGTGCCGCTGGAGCGGGTGGTGGGCGACGCCGCATCGTCGATGCTGGCTGCCGCCGCCAGCCACGGCGTCGACCGTGTGCTCGACCTGTCCGACGAGCCGGTGCTGACGGAGGAGCGGCGACTGTGGCTGGCGGCCAACGCGCTGGCGGCCGGACTCGTCTACGAGGGCGCCGACTTCGAGCTGCGGCCGCCACCGCGGGAGCCGATCTCGATCCCCGCGCTGGCGGTGGTCGGCACCGGGAAGCGGGTCGGAAAGACCGCGGTGGCCGGGTACACGGCGCGGCTGCTGCGCGACGCCGGCCGCGATGTGGTGATGGTGGCGATGGGTCGCGGCGGCCCGGAGCAGCCGGAACTGGTTGCCGCGAGCGAGCGTCCGATCGGGATGGACGATCTGCTGGAGCGCGCCCGACTGGGTATGCACGCCGCCTCCGATTTCCTCGAGGACGCCGTGTTCACCGGTGTCACGACGATCGGTGCGCGGCGCTGCGGAGGAGGGCTGTCGGGCGGCACCTACCTCTCGAACGTGGTCGAGGCGGCGCACATGGCCGAGCAGCTCGCGCCCGGGCTGGTGCTGCTGGAGGGTTCGGGAGCGGCCGTCCCGCCGGTGCGCGCCGATCGCACCGTGCTCGTGACCTCGGCCACCCGAGGCGCGCTCACGCTCACGGCTGGCCTCGGCCCGGTGCGCGTGCTGAGCGCCGATCTGGTCGTGGTCACGATGTGCGAGCGAGGCTGGACCGAGACGCGCGAGGCGGTCGAGGCGATCGCGCCGGGCGTGACCGTGGTGCCCACCGTGCTCCGGCCGCAGCCGGCCGAGCCGCTGGGCGACGACCCCGTCGTCTACTTCACCACGGCGTCGCCGGAGTCGGCGGGCGCGCTGGCCGACGGCCTCGAGTGCGAGCTGGCCGCAGTCGTCACCTCGCTGTCCGACCGCGCCGCGCTGCGCGAGGCGCTCGACCGGCCGCGGGTTCGCGGCGCCCAGACCTACCTGGTCGAGATCAAGGCGGCCGCGGTGGATGTCGTCTGCGAGGTGGCGGCCGAGCGCGGCGTGCGGGTCGTGTTCTGCGACAACGTCCCGGTGTCGCTTTCCGGTGAGCCGGATCTGGACGGCGAGCTGCTTCGGATGGCCGGCGAGGCGGTGGGCGCGCATGCCTGAGCGGCGGGAGCCCCGCGTTCGCGGCCGCGGCCATGCGCTGCCCTTCTCGAAGGGCAGGATGGCGACCACGCTGTTTCTGTCCGGGGTCGA
>JAWVDZ010000442.1:0-3314 GCA_033856955.1 Gaiellales bacterium | reverse complement strand
CGATCTCGAACGTCGTCGACATCAGCAACTACGTGATGCTGTGCCTGGGCGAGCCCACGCACGCCTTCGACCTCGACCGCGTCGCCGGCCGCGAGATCATCGTCCGCCGAGCGACGCCGGGCGAGCCGGTGACGACGCTGGACGGGCAGCGCCGCACGCTGGACGAGGACGTGCTCGTGATCGCCGACCGCGACCGGCCCTCGGCGATCGCCGGGCTGATGGGCGCCGAGTGGAGTGAGGTGTCCGATGACACCACCACTGTGCTGCTGGAGTGCGCGAACTTCGCCGGGCCGAACACCCAGGCCTCGTCCACCCGGCTGGGCCTGCGAACCGAGGGCTCGAGCCGCTGGGAGAAGGGCCTCGACCCGCATCTGGTGCCCCACGCGCTGGCGCTTGCATCGCAGCTGATGGTCGAGCTGTGCGGCGCCAGGCTGGTGCCGGGCACGATCGATCTGCAGGGAGAGCTGCCGGAGCCGCCGGTGGTGCCGCTTCGCCCGCAGCGGCTGGAGCACCTGATCGGCTTGTCCTACAGCGACCAGCGGATCGCCGAGGTGCTCGGCAGGCTGGGCTACGAGGCGGCCGACGGCGGCTGGCGGGTGCCGAGCTGGCGGGCGGCCGACACGTGGCGGGAGGTCGATCTGATCGAGGAGGTGGCGCGGATCGACGGCATCTGGAAGGTGCCGACGGTGATGCCGCCGCATGCCGATGCCGTGGGCGGGCTGATGCCGGGCGTGCGGCTGCGCCGCCGGGTGGTGGACGTGCTGCTCGGCACCGGCCTGAGCGAGGCGGTGACCACCTCGTTCTGGGACGAGGGCATGGCCGAGCGGCTGCGGCTGCCCGACGGCCACGCGCTGCACCAGGCCGTGCGGGTGGCCAACCCGATGGGCGCCGACCAGGCGCTGCTTCGCACCGCGATGTTCCCAGGCCTGCTGGATGCGGTTCGGCGAAACGTCGATGCCGGCCGCGCCCGCATCGAGCTGTTCGAGACCGGCCTCGTGGTGCTGCCGTCGAGCGCCGAGATCCCCGATCAGCCGGTGCGGGTGGCCGGCGTGGTCGCGGGCGACGGCGCCAGCTTCGCCCGCATGAAGGGCGTGACCGAGGCGCTTGCGGCTGCCTTGGGTGTCGAGCTGGCCGTGCAGCGGACGGCGGAGCCGTTCCTGCACCCCGGCCGCTCGGCCCGGCTGGGGGAATCCGGCCTGCTGGGTGAGCTGCACCCGCTGGTGGCGGAGGCGTTCGGAATCGAGGTGCCGGTGGCGCTGTTCGAGATCGACCTGGATGAGCTCAGCCGGGCGGGCGACGCCGTCGCGCTGTTCCGCGACGTCGTCTCGTTCCCGCCCGTGCGCCAGGACATCGCGGTGGTGCTGGACGCCGAGGTGACCGCCGCCGAGGTGTTGTCGGTGGTGCGCGAGGCGGGCGGCGAGCTGCTGGCCTCGGCCGAGGTGTTCGACGTCTACGAGGGCCCACAGGTGGGGGAGGGCAGGCGCAGCTTGGCCGTCCACCTCGTATTCCAAGCGACCGACCGCACGCTCACCGACGACGAGGCGGATTCCGTCCGGGCCGCGATCGTGTCGGCGCTGGCGGAACGGCTGGGCGGAGAGCTGCGGGGCTAGATAGACCGGCCTAGGTCAGCCGGTGGTGCCCTGGGTGGCGACGGGCCGCACGTCCGCCATCCGCGACAGCAGTCGCAATGTCCCCGACACGCCCACCGAGTCGAGCGTCGAGAGCCGCTTTCGGCACAGCTCGGCGGCGGTGCCGTAGCCGAATGCGTGGGCGGCGCGGAACCGGAACACGCCGCTTCGCCAGTCGCGCTGGTGCCACGGGTTGAGCGGAGACAGCACCAGCGCCACCTCCTCGCTCTGGCTCGCATCCATCAGTTCGAGCTCGATGTCGACCGTCGACCAGTCCTCGGGTTGGCGGGCGATGATGTCGTCCCACTGGGCGGCCAGGGTGTGCATCGGTCGGGGATCTTAGCTTGTGTACAGTGGTCTCGATGGATGATCCGATGACGGAACGGCTGGCGGACCTGGCCGTCAACTTCGGTGCCAAGGTGCAGCCGGACCAGATCCTGGTCGTGAACGCGGAGCTGGGTCAGGAGCGCGTTGCCCGCGCCGTCACCGCCGCCGCCTACCGGGCGGGAGCGCGGCACGTCGAGGTCGTCTACACGGACGCGTTCGCGCGCCGGGCGCGGATCGAGCACGGCGTCGACGAGGCGATCGGCTACGCCCCGCCCTGGCAGTTCGTGCGCGTCATGGGGATGGGCGTGGAGGGGGTGGCCGTGATCACGCTTGACGGGTCGATCGACCCGGCCGCCACCGAGGGCCTCGATCCGGTCAGGGTCGGCGCCGACCAGTCGCCCGTGCGCCAGGAGTACCTTCGGCTGGTCGTCGAGCAGCTGATCAACTGGTGCATCATCGCCAGCCCGAGCGAGGTCTGGGCGGCCAAGGTACATCCCGACATGGACGCCGCCGACGGCCTGGCCAAGCTGTGGTCGGAGGTGATGCACGTCTGCCGGCTCGACGAGGACGATCCCGTGGCGGCCTGGAACGCCCGCATGAGCCGGCTCCCGTCGACGGCCGAGCGGCTCAGCGGCCGCAGGTTCGACGCAATCACCTTCAGCGGCCCCGGCACCGATCTCACCGTGGGGCTGTTCCCCACATCGAACTGGATGGCGGCCAGCTTCACCACCGCGGCCGGCCTCGAGCACCATCCCAACCTGCCCACCGAGGAGGTGTTCACGACGCCCGATCCGGAGCGCGTGAACGGCGTCGTGCGTTCGACCAAGCCGCTGGACATCGAGGGCACGATGGTGGAAGGGCTGACGGTCCGGTTCGAGGGCGGACGGGCGGTGGCGATCGACGCCGACCGCGGCGCAGAGGTGCTGCGGGCGCGCAGCGAGCGCGATCCGGGCGCGTCGCGGCTGGGCGAGGTGGCGCTGGTGGATGGCGAGGGCCGGATCGGCGCGCTCAACACGGTCTTCTACACGACGCTGATCGACGAGAACGCGGCCAGCCACATCGCGCTCGGCAACGGATTCGGGTTCGCGGTGGGCGACGAGGCCGACCGCGCTCTGGTGAACGCAAGCTCGATCCACATCGACTTCATGATCGGCGGCCTCGACGTCGATGTGGACGGCGTGACCGGCGACGGTGAGCATGTCCCGGTGCTGAGGCGCGGCGCGTGGCAGATCTGAGAGACGATCTGCGGGCTCGGCTTGCCGACCTGCTGGTCGGCTTCGGGGCCAACGTCCAGCCAGGCCAGATCGTGATCGTGGCGGGTGACCTGGACGACCTCGCCCTGATGCGAGCCGTCGCCGC
>JAWVDZ010000441.1:0-3892 GCA_033856955.1 Gaiellales bacterium | reverse complement strand
CTCCTGGTGGGCCGGCCGCGGTTCCAGCCCGGGCAGCGACTCGGCGACGTAGGCGGACAGCTCGTCGACCAGTTCAGGCAGCACCGGCCGGTCGTGACGCTCGGGATCGAACGGCCCCTTGCGGGCGCCGTCCTGCGCCAGCTTGTAGCCGACCCCGGGCGATACCAGGCCGTACCAGAAGCGGCCGTCCCCGGCACCGTGATGGATCAGCGACGGGCGCTCGTCGGGGGCGCCGTTGAAGAAGCAGACCTGCTCGATGCGGGCGTGCACCGGCAGATCGTACATCCGCCCCAGCCACGCGCCGGGACAGACGACCACGACGTCTGCTTCCAGCTGTGCGGGGTCGCTCACGTGGCTGCCCTCGGTCACCTCCAGGCCCTCGCGCAGCCGCGCCAGCGCCTCGTCGGCAAGCACCGCGCCGGCCTCCTGCGTCCACAACACCGGCTCGGTGAACCGCGCCTCGGGGAAGATCCGCTCCGCCTCGTGTGGCTCCAGCCACTCGAACGCCTCGCCGCACTCCGCCAGCGCGTGGGCGTGGCGCTCGACGCCGGCGCCATGCTCCAGCAGTCCGTTCTCGAGGAGAAGAGCCGGGTCGAGCCGTCGCCACTCATCGATCGCTCGCCGCGCCAGCCGGCAGTAGCCGGGACGCGCATAGCTGACGCGGTAGATGCGCGACCGCCCCGACGAGCTGCCAAGGTCGGTGCCCACGCGGTGCTGCTCGTGAACGGTGACCGCGAAGCCGTCCTCGCGCAGGGCGCGAGCGGCCGAAAGGCCGATCACGCCGCCTCCCACCACGCATGCCTTAGGCAGCGGCCTTGACCATCTCGCGCAGCTGGCCGTTCTCGTGCAGCTCGGTGACGATGTCGCAGCCGCCGACCAGCTGGCCGTCGATGAACAGCTGCGGGATCGTGGGCCAGCCGGAATGGGCGGACAGCGTCTGGCGGATGCGCGGGTCGGGCAGGATGTCCATGGCGCCGAACTCCGCCCCGGCGTCGCGCAGGCAGGCCACGGTCTGCGCCGAGAAGCCGCAGCGCGGCATGTCGGGGGTGCCCTTCATGAACAGCATGACGCGGTTCTGGGCGATGGAATCGAGGATCTCCTGCTCGATCTGCTGCTCGCTGACGATCACTGTGCGACCTCCGTCTTGATCTTGAGCGCGTGGATGGGAAGGCCGGGCCCCAGTAGGTGGGCGACCGCGGAGTTGACCAGGCGGTGCTGCTCGAGCAGCGGCATGCCGGCGAACTGCGGCGATCGCACGTGCGCGTAGAGATGGTCTCCGCCCGCCATGTCCTGCACGGTCACCTCGGAGCCCGGCAACGCGGAGCGCAAAAGCTCTTCGATCTCACGAATCTCGGCCATGGAGGAAGATTAGCGATTGGTTCGAAGATCGCTGTCGCTGACGCGAAGGACCGGTACCCTTAGGGGGAATACTTGAGTCGCCACGCCCGAAGGAGGGGCGCACCGACATGAATTTCACTTTCTACCTGCTGTTTGCCATCCCGCCGATGATCGTTGGTTTCCTCGCCCAGCAGTGGGTGATGCGAACGTTCAACGAGGCCTCCAAGATCCGCACGGCGGCCGGGCTGACCGGCACCGAGGTGTGCCGGCGGCTGCTCGACTCGGGCGGCCTTCAGGTCGGCGTCGAGCAGATCGGTGGACGGCTCAGCGACCACTACGATCCGCGCGCCAAGGTGATGCGGCTGTCGGAGCCGGTGGCCAACTCTGACTCCGTGGCCGCGGTCGCAGTGGCCGCGCACGAGACCGGCCACGCCTTCCAGGACGCGAAGCGCGACGCCTCGTTCCGCCTGCGATCCGCAATCGTGCCGGTGGTCGGGTTCGCCTCCAACGCCTGGTTCTACGTGCTGATCGCCGGCTTCTTCACCGGCGTCGCCGGCCTGTTCTGGGTCGCGGTGGCGCTGTTCGCCTCGGTGGTCGCGTTCGGCGTCGTCACGCTGCCGGTCGAGTTCGGCGCCAGCCGCCGTGCGATGCAGATGATGACCGCGCAGGGCATCCTCACCCCGGCCGAGGTGCCTGTCGCACGCAAGGTGCTGACGGCGGCGGCGGTGACCTACCTGGTCGCTGCCCTGGTCGGTGTGTACCAGATCGCGCTGCTGATTCTGTCGCGCAGGTAGTACGAAGTGGGACGGAGGCCGTGCTCACGCGAGCAGCTCGAGCACGGCCTCCGGCTCCTTGAACGGCGGCACCAGGTAGGCGCCTGCCGCCATGTCCGCGAAGGCGTCGAGCAGCTCGCGCGCGATCGCCAGCCCCTCCGCAGCGGCCTCTGATCCCGCCCGCTCCAGCCGCGCCAACACCGGCGCCGGGATGCTGATGCCCGGCACCTCGTTGTGCAGCCGCAGCGCCAGCGCGTAGCTTCGCACCGGCCACACGCCGACCAGCAGCGGCAGCGGCGAGCTGCCGCCGATCTCGGCCAGGAAGTGCTCGAGCGTGGCGGCGTCGAACAGCACCTGGGTCATCGCGAACTGGGCGCCCGCCTCGATCTTGGCGTAGTAGCGCCCGATCTCGGTCTCGAGGTCATCGGCAGCCGGGTTGACCGCGACGCCGATGTGGAAGGCTGTGGGGGCGTCGATCGACTTGCCCGAGTAGTCGACGCCGCGGTTGAGCGCGGCGATCACCTCGGTCAGGCCGATCGCGTCCACCTGGTACACGCCGTCCGAGCCGCCGCGGTCGCCGGGCGGCGGCGGATCCCCGGTCACCGCCAGCACGTTTCGGATGCCGACCGCGTGAGCCCCGAGCAGCACCGACTCCAGGCCGCGGATCGTCTGGTCGCGCGGCGTCAGGTGCGGGATCGTCTCCAGGCCGGTCTGCTGCTCGATCAGAGCCGAGGCGATGATCGCGTTCATCCGCGCCCGCGCCAGCGGGTTGTCGTTGATGTCGAACAGGTCGACCCGGCCCGACGCGGCCAGCGCCTTCGCTGACGCGATCATGCGCTCGACGTTCGCGCCCTTGGGCGGGTCGAGCTCGACCGACAGCACGTGCTCGCCGCGGCGAAGCTTGCCCTGCAGCACGGTCTCCTCGTCCGGCGATCGCTCCGGCGACGGCAGCTCCGGCTCCACCAGGCCGATCGAGACCGCCGGCGACCGGCGCTCCGAGACCGCCTCGCGGATGGCGGCCACGTGCACGGCCGTGGTTCCGCAACACCCGCCGATCACGACCGCGCCGAGAGCCATCGCGTGCGAGGCGAACTCGCCGAAGTACTCGGGCGTGGCGTTGGGGTAGTGGATGCGGCCCTCGACGCTCTGCGGCAGCCCTGCGTTGGCCTGCCCGATCAGCGGCAGCGCGGTGGCCGGCCGCATCTCCTCGAGCCCCGCCAGCACCGAGTAAGGGCCGAGGCTGCAGTTCACGCCGACCGCCAGCACCTGGCCATCGCCGAACGCGGCGGCCACGTCGGCCGCGCGGCTGCCCGTGATCGTCTCCGCGTCGTCCTGCACCGTCACCTGCGCGATCAGCGGAAGCGAGCTGGCGGCGCGGACGGCCGCCACGGCCGAGCTCAGCTCCTCCAGCGAGGTGAACGTCTCCAGCATCAGAAGGTCGACGCCGCGGCCCTCGAGCAGCCGCGCCTGCTCGCCGTAGAGGCCCGCGCGGGTGTCGCCCAGGTGCTCGGCGGCAACGCCCAGCGGGCCGATCGACCCGGCGATCAGGATGTCGCGGCCGGAGACCTCGCGCGCCTCGCGAGCGATCTTGACCGCGACCTGGTTGATCTGCTCGAAGCCGTCGTCCAGGGTGTGCTGGCCGAGCTTGACCGGATTCGCGCCGTTGCTGTTGGTCTGGATGATGTCCGCGCCGGCGCGTATGAACTCGAGGTGATGGCGCAGAACCAGCTCCGGCGCGAGTAGGTTGGCCTCCTCCGGACAGCGGGCGCGAGGCAGCGCGG
>JAWVDZ010000440.1:0-8511 GCA_033856955.1 Gaiellales bacterium | reverse complement strand
GGCCGACTCGATCGCCGCCACGTTCATCGCCGCCAAGCTCGAGATCGACAACTGGCGGTGGGCGGGGACGCCGTTCTATATTCGTTCCGGCAAGCGGCTGGCCAAGCGCGTGACCGAGGTCGCGGTGCAGTTCAAGCGGCCGCCGCACCTGCCGTTCTCACGCGAGGCGGCCGAGCATCTGGAGGCCAACTCGCTGGTGCTGAGGATCCAGCCCGACGAGGGCATCTCGCTGCGGTTCGGCGCCAAGGCGCCGACGCCGACGCTGTCGATCCGCAGCGTCAACATGGACTTCCAGTACGGCTCCTCGTTTCTGACCGACGTCCCGGAGGCGTACGAGACGCTGATCCTGGATGCGATCCGAGGTGACGGGACGCTGTTCACGCGGCAGGACGGCGTCGAGCGGGCGTGGCAGATCTGCGATCCGCTGATCGAGCAGTGGACGAGCGGCCAGCCGCAGCTCTACCCGGCCGGCTCGTGGGGGCCGGACGCATCCGACGAGCTGCTCGCCCGCGACGGGCGGCGCTGGCGGCGGCCGTGAGCGCCGATCAGGCCAGCGTCGAGCTGTCGGACGTCGAGGCGGCGCTGGCCCGGCTGCGCGGCGACGACAGCCACGGAAGCGTCCGCGCCACCACCCTCAACCTGGTCGTGGCATGTCCGGACGCCGAGGCGGCGGCGCGCACCGACGAGGTGCTTGACGCGCTGGGCGGCAGCCGGCCGCTGCGCGCGATCGTGATCACCCCCGGGTCGAGGCGCCCCAAGGCGCGGGTCTCCAGCGCCTGCTGGACGGGAGCCGGCCACGAGGTGTGCGCCGAGCGGATTGCGATCAGCGGCGAGCGGGTCGCCCTGCCCAGCGCCGTCGTGTCGCTGCTGGTGGCCGACCTGCCGGTGTTCGTCTGGTGGCAGGGCCTGCTGCCCGACGACGGCGACGGCGTGCTTGGCGAGCTGACCGAGATCGCCTCGCGCGTGATCGTCGATTCCGACGATACCGGCCTCGAGGCGGCGGCCCGGCTGGAGCCGCGTGTGGCCGGACTGGTGGACATCGCCTGGGTGCGCACCGGCCCATGGCGGGAGGCGATCGCGGCCATGTTCGACGGCCGCGCGCAACGCCGTGCGCTTGACCACCTGATCGGCGTCGAGGTGGTCGGGCCGGCCAACCAGGCGGCGCTGCTCGCGGGCTGGCTGCGCTCGCGGCTCGATCGCCAGGTCGGTGTGGACGCCCGGAAGACAAAGCGGCTGAACCGGGTCGAGCTGCACTGCGGGGACGACGTGTTCCTGGTCGAGCGCGCCGGCCGAAACCACCATGGCGTGGCCGGCGGCCCCGGGCTGGCCGATCGCACGTTCCCGCTGCCCCCCGAAGACCTGATCTCGCTGCTTGCCGCCGAGCTCGACCGGCTGGGGGCCGAGCCGACCTTCGAGCAGGCGCTGGCGGCTGCCCATGCCGCCTGAACCGACCGTTCTCGCCGACGCCGAGGCGCTCGCCCGCGCCGCCGCCGATGTCGTGGTCGAGACATCCGCCGCCGCGGGCGAGCGCTACGCGATCTGCCTGGCCGGCGGCTCGACGCCGCAGGCGGTGTACCGGCTGCTGGCCTCGGACGAGTACCGCGATCGCATCGCGTGGGAGCGCTGGCACGTCTTCTTCGGCGACGAGCGCCAGGTGCCCTTGAACGACCCTCGCTCGAACTTCGGAAACGCCCGCGAGTCGCTGCTCCGCCACGTGCCGATCCCGGGCACGCGGGTGTACCCGATGACGGACGCCGATGAGTATGAGGGGCTGCTGCGGGCATTCTTCGGCGAATCGCCCGCGTTCGACCTTCTGCTGCTGGGTATGGGCGACGACGGGCACACGGCCTCCCTGTTTCCCGGTTCGATCTCGCTGCTGGAGGACGAGCGGTGGGTGATCGAGCCGCCCGACGTCGTCCAGGGCATGGCCCGCATCACGCTCACGCTGCCAGCCCTGAATGCGGCCCGGCGGACGCTGTTCCTGGTCTGCGGCGTCGCGAAGCACCCGGCGCTGGCGCGCATTGCCGCCGGCGAGCGGCTGCCGGCATCGCTGGTTGAGCACGCCGAGTGGCTGGTGGACGAGGCCGCGCGAATGGGCCAGCAGTAGCGGCGGACGGCTACTCGCCCGGGTGGGACGCGTCGGTGAACTCGCGGAACTCGCCCGAGGCCAGGTAGGCCACCCGCTCACCGATGTCGACCGCGTTGTCGCCGATTCGCTCGATGCAGCGTGAGATCAGGATCGCCCGCAGGCCGGCCTCGCGCATGTTCTCGTCGCCACCGATCGCCATGATCCTGCGCGCCAAATCGCGGTTCTCGGCGTTGATGACTGAGTCCATGATCACGAGCCGCTCGGCCCGCTCGACGTCGCGTTCGGAGAACGCGTTCATCGCCTCGATCGTCATCAGCTCGGCCTGCTCGCCCATCTTCTTGAACGACTCGAGCAGCTCCGCCGCGATCACCAGGCCAAGCGTCAGCTTGGTCAGCTTGGCGATGTTCACGCACTGGTCGCCCATCCGCTCCAGGTGCAGGTTCACGTGCAGGATGGCGAGGATCAGGCGCAGGTCGGTCGCGACCGGCGTCTGAAGCGCCAGCAGCCGCTGCACCTCGTCCTCGATCCGCATGTACGAGGCATCGTTGTCATCGTCCTCGGCGATCACGCGGTCGGCCAGCTGCTCGTCCCCGGCCAGCAGCGCCTGCACCGAGCGGTCGATGGCGCGAAGCACCAGCCGTCCGTGCTCCTGGAGTTCCTCTTCGACCGTGTCGAGATGCTGCTGAAATGCCTGCCGCGGTGCGCTCATCGCCGCATATTGTCGCAAATCCACGGCGGGTTTCGACCTTCCAGGCGCATTTCACCGAATGTTCACCAGATCAGCACCACTCGACACCCCGCTCCCGCCCGGCGCCGCTCCATGATCCTTCACGATGAGAAATCCGACATGGAGATGAGAAGGATGCAGAGAGCAAAGAGGTTTGGGGCGTTGTCGCTGGCGCTGACGAGCGTGCTGCTGGCGGCAGCCTGTGGCTCGAGCGGGTCCAGCGGAACCACCAGTGGTGGCGGCGGAGGATCGAGCAACGTGCTGGTCGGTGCGGGGAGCACGCTGGTCGCCCCTCTGATGTCCCAGTGGGAGCCCGACTACACCAAGAGCTCCGGCGTCACGATCACCTACGGCGCGGTCGGATCCGGCGGCGGCATCGATGCCATCACCTCACGCGCGGTCGACTTCGGCGCGAGCGATGCACCGCTCAGCAGCGATCAGGCGGCCGCCTGCAAGACCTGCCTTCAGATCCCGTGGGCACTCGCGGCCACCGTCGTGACCTACAACGTGAAGGGCGTCGACGACAAGCTGAAGCTGACCGGGCCGGTGCTGGCCGATATCTTCATGGGCAACATCACCAGCTGGAGCGATCCCAAGATCGCAGCGCTGAACGCCGGCGTGAGCCTGCCCGACACCCACATCACGCCGATCTACCGAAGCGACGGCTCGGGAGACAGCTACGTGTTCACGAGCTATCTCTCGGCGGTCAGCCCCGACTGGCAGAGCAAGGTCGGCGCATCCACCCAGCCGGCGTTCCCGACCGGCACCGGCGCGGAGAAGAACTCGGGCATCGCCGCGGCCGTGCAGAGCACCGACGGCGCGATCGGCTACGTCGCCGTCGCCTACATCGCCTCCGAGTCGTTGAATGAGGCGCTGCTGCAGAACGCGGCCGGAAAGTACCCCGAGCCGAGCGTGAAGGCGATCACCGCGGCGGCAGCGGCCGTCACCGAGATCCAGCCGGACGGCTCGGTGCCCCTGGTGAATCCCCCGGCGTCCGCGCCCGATGCCTATCCGATGTCCACCTACAGCTACGCGATCGTTCCGCAGAGCTCGCCCAAGGCCGAGGCGCTGAAGGCGTTCCTGACCTACGCCATCACCGACGGCCAGAGCTTCGGCCCGGACCTCGGCTACCCGGCGCTTCCGGATGCGATCGTCACCAACGACAAGACGGAGATCGCAAAGATCACAACCTGACCTGAGAAGCGGGGCGCCGGTGCCGGTATCGTGCGGCACCGGCGCCGTCGCGTCTCGATCCGTTCATGGCCACAGACCTTCCCCGCCAGAGCATCACCCTCCCCACCCGCGGGCGCCCGCGCATTGGCGACCTCGGCCTGCGCGGCCTGGCCGGAGCGGCGGCGGCACTGCTGGTGGTGGTGATGGTTGCGCTCGTGTACGAGGTCGCGCGGGAGGCGTGGCCCAGCATCCGCGAGTTCGGGCTTGGGTTCCTCATAAGCGAGGATTGGAACGCGGTCACAAACAAGTTCGGAGCCCTGGATCCGATGTGGGGCACGGTGGTGACCTCGCTGGTGGCGCTGCTGATCGCGGTGCCGATGGCGGTGGCCATCGGCCTCTTCCTGAGCGAGCTGGCGCCGCGGGCGCTGCGAACCCCGGTAACGCTGCTGGTCGAACTGCTGGCGGCGGTTCCGAGCGTCGTACTGGGGCTTTGGGGCATTCTGGTGATGGGTCCCTTCCTGGGCCAGCACGTCGAGCCATTCCTGAAGGACCACTTCGGCTTCATTCCGCTCTTCTCGGGCTATCCGTCCAACCAGGGCCTGCTACCAGCCTGCCTGATCCTGACCATCATGGTGGTGCCGATCGTCGCCAGCATCAGCCGTGAGCTGTTCCTGAGCGTGCCCGGCGAGCTCAAGCAGGGTGCGATGGCGCTGGGCGCCACCCGCTGGGAGATGGTGCGGTCGGTCTCGATTCCGCAGGTCAGTGGCGGCCTGGTCGCCGCCACCATGCTCGGCTTCGGCCGGGCCGTGGGCGAGGCGATCGCGGTCACGCAGGTGATCGGCGGCACGCTGGGAATCCACTGGTCGCTCTTCGAGCCTGCCGACACCATGGCGAGCCGGATCGCGGCCCAGTACGCCGGCACGGCCACGCACCTCCAGCGGGCCTCGCTGGCCTACCTGGCCCTGATCCTGCTCGTCATCAGCCTGATCACCAACATCGGCGCGCAGCTGATCTCGGTCCGCATCCAGCGACGTATGCAGGGATCATCCGCATGAGCACCGAGATGTCGCCGAACCCGTTCACGAACCTGGATCCGCGCTCGCGGCGGCGGCGCAGATGGGGTCGGCTGATGGAAGGCCTGGCCAGCCTCGCCGCGCTGCTCGCGATCGCCGTGCTGGTGATCCTGATCGCCTCCGTGGCCAGGCGCGGCGCACCGGCCCTGAACGTCGATCTCTTCACGCAGGTCGATGCGCCGTTCGGCCAGCCCGGCGGCGGGATCGAGAACGCCATCGTCGGTACCGTGATCATGACGGCGATGGCGACCGCGATCTCGGTGCCGCTCGGCGTGCTGATCGCGATCTTCGACACCGAGTTCGCGCCGGCCAGGCTGGCGTTTGCGATCCGTATGACGCTGAACGTCCTGTCGGGTGTTCCGACCATCGTGATCGGCGTCTTCATCTTCGGACTGCTGGTCGTGGGTCACGGCTACAGCGCCTTCGCCGCGTCGGTGGCGCTCTCGATCATCATGCTGCCGCTGATCGCTCGATCGACGGAGGAGGTGCTGCTGCTGGTGCCGGGCACCTTGCGCGAGGGCGGGATGGCGCTCGGTGCCACGCGCGCCCGCACCGTGGTGACGGTGGTTCTCCCGACCGCGTTCGGTGGCATCATCACCGCCACCATCGTCGCCGTCGCACGCGCCGCGGGCGAGACGGCGCCGCTGCTGTTCACGACCGGAATCTTCGCAAACGCGGTCGTGACCGATCCCAGCCACTCGATGGCATCGCTGCCGTTGACCATCTTCACGAAGTCGGAACTGCCCGACACGCACGATCAGCAGGTCGCCTGGGCGGCGGCGCTGGTGCTGTTGGTCGTCGTGCTCGTGGGTAGTATCACCGGCAGGGCGCTGTCCTTGCGAACACGCCGACAGATCGAGCAGACGCGGTAGCTCGTTGTCGAC
The DNA here is from genome assembly GCA_033856955.1 of Gaiellales bacterium. GTDB lineage: Bacteria > Actinomycetota > Thermoleophilia > Gaiellales > JAICJC01 > JAICYJ01. The sequence goes on along the minus strand of JAWVDZ010000440.1, from coordinate 2,565 downwards.
ACCGCCACACGCCAAGATGTCTGAATCCAGTTCCAGCGATGACGTTCCCGACACTGTCATGACAGGTCAGCAACAGCCCGACGCCAACGACGCCGGCCGCACGCCCGAGGTTGCGACCGCGCGCCCGGCGACGCGGCTGGGCGAGCTCGCATCGGGTCACGACTCCGACCCGGCCGAGGGTCGCGAGGTCGTCTTCGACCTTGATGGCGTCACCATCTCCTACAGCGGCAAGCCGGCCATCCGCGACGTCAACCTGGCCGTCCACAGGAATCTCGTCACCGCCTTCATCGGCCCGTCGGGCTGCGGCAAGACGACGCTGCTTCGCAGCATGAACCGGCTCAACGACCTGATCGCGGGCGCCTCGGTGGACGGCTCGATCCGCTATCACGGCCACGATCTCAACACCTCCGACGTGGACGCGGTCGAGGTGCGGCGCCGCATCGGCATGGTCTTCCAGCGTCCCAACCCGTTCCCCAAGTCGGTCTACGACAACGTCGCGTTCGGCCTGCGGCTGCACGGCATGAAGGACGATCTCGCAGGGCGGGTCGAGCGCGCCCTGCGCCACGCGGCGCTCTGGGACGAGGTCAAGGACCGGCTGAAGGCGAGCGCGCTCTCGCTGTCGGGCGGCCAGCAGCAACGGCTGTGCATCGCGCGCGCGCTGGCCATCGAGCCGGACGTGATCCTGATGGACGAGCCGGCCTCGGCGCTCGACCCGATCTCGACGCAGGCGATCGAGGACCTGGTCGAGACGCTCAAGACCGAATACACGATCGTCATCGTGACCCACAACATGCAGCAGGCTGCCAGGGTTGCGGACGTCACGGCCTTCTTCAGCGTCGAGGTGGGCGACGGCGGCAGCCGCTGCGGCGTGCTGGTCGAGATGGGCCCCACGTCGGGGCTCTTCATCCGGCCCAGCGATCCTCGCACCGAGGCGTACGTGACCGGCCGCTTCGGGTAAGGAGCATCGCGGGCCGCGACTGATACGATCAACGCCCGTGAGCAGCGAGTCAGCCCCGCCTGTCGCGACGCCACCACCCGGCGACTCCGGCTCCGAGTTCATGGCCGCGTTGCTGGCCCGCCTGAACGGTGGTGAGGATCCGCGGCTGGCCGCGTTCGCCCGCTCGTTCGCCCGCCGCGTGCGGCTCGACCATCACGAGGACGCCGGCATCGACCGGCTGGCGGCCCAGGTGGTGGGCCTGTTCCGGCTGGTGGAGGAGCGCCGCGGGGAGCTGGGCGTGCGCGTGCTGAACCCGACCCAGGAGCGCGACGGCTACACAACCCAGGGAACCGTGATCGAGGCCAACACCGACGATGCGCCGTTCCTGATCGACTCCGTCAGCGAGGAGCTGCGCCGCCACGGCCTCGACGTGCGGCTGGTGCTGCACCCGGTGATGGGTATCGAGCGCGACCAGAGCGGGGCGGTCGTCTCGGTCGGCCCGGCCCGCGGGGCGCTTCACCGCGAGTCGGTGATGCACTTCGAGGTCGAGCGGCGGCTGCCCGAGGAGATGCTGCCCGAGCTCGAGGCGGACGTCGCCCGGGTGCTGAGGGACGTGCGCCTGTGCGTGCGCGAATTCCACGCCATGGCCGACCGTGTCCAGCGTATGATCGAGTTCGCGGAGGTCGCCACCGCTCGCTACGACAAACAGGAGGTGGCCGAGACGGTCGCCTTTCTGCACTGGCTGACCGCCGACAACTACGTCTTCCTCGGCTACCGGGAGTACGCCTTCCCGGGCGAGGGCGACGACCAGATGGTGCAGGTCGTTCCCGGTTCGGGACTGGGCATCCTGTCCGACGAGAACGCCTCCAACTTCTCCCAGCCCAAGAAGCTCTCGGAGCTTCGGCCGGGCCTGCGCGAACGAACGCTGGACGGCCCGCTGGTCGTGGTGTCGAAGACCAACCGCGAGTCGACCGTCCACCGCCGCGTGAAGATGGACTACGTCGGCGTCAAACGGGTGGACGGCGATGGTCGCGTGGTGGGCGAACTGCGCCTGCTGGGCCTGTTCACGAGCAAGGCCTACAGCGAGCCGGCGCGCGACATCCCGCTGGTGCGAAGGAAGCTCGAGCACATCATGGAGTCGGAGGACCTGTTCCCGGGCTCGCATGACTACAAGGCGGTCGTCTCGATCTTCGAGAGCTTCCCCAAGGACGAGCTGTTTGCCGCCGGCGAGGAGGACCTGCGGTCGACCGTGATGGCGCTGCTGGGGCTGGAGGAGAAGCGCCACGTGCAGCTGTTCGTGCGGCCCGACCTGCAGGGCCGAAGCGTCTCGGCGACCGTTGCGCTGCCCCGCGATCGCGTGTCCACCGAGCTTCGGGTGCGGCTCCAGAGCCTGCTCGAGGAGCGCTTCAACGGCGAGTCGGTGGACTACCACCTCTCGTTCGGCGAGACCGATCCGGCCCGCTTCCACTTCACCGTGCTCGTTCCCGAGGGCCAGATCCCGGACGTGTCCTACGCCGAACTCGAGCGCGAGGTGCTGGCTGCCGCCCGCACCTGGGACGACGCGCTGTCGGATGCCCTGGTCCTCCGCTACGGAGAGGTGCAGGGGCACGCACTGGCCCGCCGCTACG
>JAWVDZ010000439.1:0-6312 GCA_033856955.1 Gaiellales bacterium | reverse complement strand
CCACCTGGCGGCGGTCGGTGAAGCGAGCCGCCATCTTCGCGGTGGGGCTGTTCGTGCTCACCCAGGCGGTGACATTGGGCGGCCCAAAGGCGACCCCTGCCAGCGCTGGATTCCAGGCCATCGCCGTCTTCTTCTTCCTGACGCCGTTCGGCTACCTGATGGACGGCTTCCTCTACAACCGCTGGCTGAAGCGGCAGCGGGGGTGAGACCAGATCACCGCCTAGAGGTCGTCAGCCTCGCGCTCGGCGCCTACGGGACGAACTGCTACCTGGTCGCCCGCGAAGGGTCGCAGCAGGCGGTCGTGATCGATCCCGGCGACACGGCCGAGCTGGTGCTGGAGGCGCTCGCCGAACGCGGCTGGTCGGTGGCCGCGATCCTGGTCACACATGGGCATCTCGATCACATCGGCGCCGTCAAGGCGCTGGCCGAGGCGACGGCGGCCGAGGTGTGGATGGCGCGCGGCGATGCCGACGACCTCCGCGGCTTCGCGCCGGCGCCCTATCAGCCGGAGCACCTGGTCGGCGGCGGCGAGTCGCTCGAGCTGGCCGGCATCCGCTTCCGCACCTTCGACGTGCCGGGACACACGGCCGGATCGGTGGCATTCGCTGCCGACGGTGTGGCCTTCGTGGGCGACGTGCTGTTCGCCGGGTCGATCGGGCGCACCGACTTCGCCGGTGGCGACCTCGCCACGCTGATCGAGAGCATCGCGCTTCTGATGCGCGAGCTGCCGCCCGACACCGTGGTGGCCTCCGGGCACGGCCCGGCCACCACGTTGGGACGCGAGCTTGCCACCAGCCCGTTCTTGGATGAACTGCGATGAGCGAGCGCTTCCAGGCCCCGCGCGGCACGCGTGACTGGTACGGCGACGACGCGGCGGTGCGGCGACGGGTGATCGACCTCGCGCGCTCGGTGTTCGAGCCGGCCGGCTACGGCGAGGTGGTCACCCCCGGGTTCGAGGACACGGCGCTGTTCGCGCGCTCGAGCGGTGAGACGTCGGACGTCGTCAGCAAGGAGATGTACACCTTCGAGGATCGCAGCGGCCGCTCGCTGACGCTGCGGCCGGAGAGCACAGCGCCGGTGATGCGGGCCTACCTCGAAGGCATGACCCGGTTGCCCCAGCCGGTCAAGCTCTGGTACTGCCAGAGCCACTTCCGCTACAACGCCGTGCAGCGCGGGCGCGCGCGCGAGCACTACCAGTTCGGTGCCGAGGTGATCGGCTCGCCGGACGCGGCGGTCGATGCCGAGGTGATCGCGCTTCAGGCGCGCTGGTATGGGCTGTGCGGCGTGCCCGAGCTTCGGCTGGCGCTGAACTCGATCGGGGACGCGGTCTGCCGCCCCGGCTACGTCAAGCTGCTGGTGGCGTTCATCGACGAGCACGAAAGCGAGCTGTGCGAGGAGTGCCTCGAGCGCCGCAGGACCAACCCGCTGCGGGTGCTGGACTGCAAGAACCGCGAGTGCCAGGCGGTGCTGGCCGCCGCCCCGCGCATCACCGACCACCTCTGCGGTCCGTGCCGGCAGCACTTCGACGACGTCCAGCGGCACCTCGACGCCCGCTCAGTCGCGTACGAGCTGACGCCGACGCTGGTGCGGGGGCTCGACTACTACACGCGAACCGCCTGGGAGTGGACCGGCGCCGGGCTCTCGACCTCGATCTCGGGCGGCGGCCGCTACGACGGCCTGGCCGAGCAGATCGGCGGCCCGGCCACGCCCGGCGTCGGCTTCGGCGCCGGCATCGAGCGGCTGCTCGAGGTGGTGCGGCCGCATCCAGAGCAGCGTTCCGGCCTGGTGCTGTTCGCGGTCATCGCCGAGAGCGCCCAGCCGAGGCTGTTCGCGCTGATGGACGAGGCGCGGGCGGCCGGAGTCGCCGCCGACGCGGGCTACGGCTCGCGCCGCCTCAAGCGGCTGCTGGAGACGGCATCGAAGCGGGGAGCGCGAACCGTGGTGATCGTGGGAGAGGATGAGTGGGGGCGCGGCGAGGCGACGCTGCGTGATATGACCAGCGGCGAGCAGCGCAGCGTGGCGCTGGACGATCTGGTCGGCGAGCTGGCGAAGGACGGGTGACGGTGGGCTACAGGACGAGGCTGGGCGGTGAGCTGCGGGCCGATGACGCCGGGCAGCGCGTGACGCTGTCCGGATGGGTGGCCACGCGCCGCGATCACGGCGGCTTGGCGTTCGTCGATCTGCGCGACCGCGGCGGCGTGGTGCAGCTGGTGTTCGACCCCGACGACAGCGCCGAGGCGCATGCCGCGGCGCACGAGCTGCGCAACGAGTTCGTGATCCAGGTCGAGGGCGTGGTGGCTCCGCGCTCGCCCGAGAACGTGAACCCGAAGCTGGCCACCGGTCAGGTCGAGGTGCGCGTGGACGGGCTGACGCTGCTGAACCGTTCGGCGGTGCTGCCGTTCCAGCTCGACGAGGAGAACGTCGACGAGTCGCTTCGCATGCACCACCGATACCTCGACCTGCGCCGCGAGCGGATGCGCCACAACCTCGAGGTGCGTTTCCGGCTGACCCAGGCGATCCGCCGTCACATGGAGGAGCACGAGTTCTGGGAGCTGGAGACGCCGATCCTGTACAAATCCACGCCGGAGGGGGCGAAGGAGTTCCTGGTGCCGACCTCCAGCCGGCCCGGACAGTTCTACGCCCTGCCCCAGTCGCCGCAGACGTTCAAGCAGCTGTACGCGATCGCCGGCTACGAGCGCTACTACCAGATCGCGCGCTGCTTCCGGGACGAGGCGACCCGAGCGGACAGGACGCAGGAGTTCACGCAGCTCGACATCGAGATGGCGTTCCTCGTCCCCGAGGAGCTGTTCGGCCTGCTCGAGGGCATGTTCGCGCGCATCTGGCGCGAGCTTCGCGGCATCGAGCTGGAGACGCCGTTCCCGCGCATGACCTGGGACGAGGCCACGCTGCGGTACGGGTCGGACAAGCCTGACCTGCGCTTCGCCGCCGAGATCTCCGACGTCACCGACCTGCTGGCCGAGACCGAGTTCAAGGCCTTTCGCGGCGTGGTCGACGGCGGCGGGGTGGTGCGTGGGCTGGCGGTTCCCGGCGCCGGCGACTTCTCGCGCAAGGACTTCGACGACCTGGTCGAGTTCGCCAAGGGCTGGGGCGGCAAGGGCGTCGCCTGGCTCCAGGTGCAGGCGGGCGGCGAGATCCGCTCGCCGATCGCGAAGTTCCTGTCCGAGGCCGAGCTGGCCGGCATCGTGGAGCGGATCGGCGCCGGTGAGGGGGACACGGTGTTCCTGGTGGCGGACGGTGAGGAGGCGGCGGTGCGCGTGCTCGGGCCGCTGCGGCTGCACCTGGGTGAGCGGCTGGGGCTGATCGAGCCGGGGTGGCGATTCGTGTGGGTGACCGACTTCCCGATGTTCGAGTGGCTGCACGACGAGGGGCGCTGGAAGGCGTCGCACAATCCGTTCTCGGCGCCCGCGCCGGGCTCGGAGGAGTTCTGGACGGACCCCGCCGCTGCCCGCTCCCACCAGTACGACCTGGTGCTGAACGGCAACGAGATCGGCGGTGGGTCGATCCGAAACCACCGGCCGGAGACACAGAGCAAGGTGTTCGAGCTGCTGGGCATCTCGGCCGAGCGGGCGGAGGAGAACTTCTCCTTCCTGCTGCGGGCGCTCGCGATGGGCGCGCCGCCTCACGGGGGCATCGCCTTCGGGCTCGACCGGCTGGCGATGCTGGTGGCCGAGGCCGACTCCCTGCGTGAGGTGATCGCGTTCCCCAAGGGCCAGGGCGGGGTCGATCCCCTCACCGGCGCCCCCAGCTCGGTGGCCGCGGCGACGCTGTCGGAGCTGGGCCTGCGGCCGCTGGGTCCGCCCGCCTGAGCCCCCCTCGCGGGGTGCGCGGCGAGCGATTGCGACGCTGCTACCGTGCCCCGGATCACGATGAGGCGGGAGGCAGTCTGAATGTCAGGTCATGAGGTGCCGAGCTCTCAGCTCGACGAGCAACGACGAATCGCCCACTCCGGAGGGCTCGCCCGTTGGGCCGGTCGCTGTGCCCGTCACCCGTGGCGCGTGATCGGCATCTGGTTCGCCGTCGTGATCGTGCTGGTCGGGCTGAACGTCGCCTTCCACGGCACGCTGGTGAACGAGTTCAAGGTTCCCGGCACAGACTTCCAGAAGGCCACCGACCTGATCAACGCCAAGTTCGGCGCCCAGAAGGGCGCCCCGCTTCGCGTCGTGATCGCAGCTCCGGCCGGCGAAACGGTGAGCACCCCCGACCGCCAGGCCGCCATCGCCAAGATGGTCGAGCAGTCGGACGCCGCCGTCCGCAAGCTGGACCAGAACACGAAGAACGCCACCGCGATCGCTGACCCGCTGGCTTCCGACTCGAACCAGGTCTCCGACAGCGGCCGCGTCGTCTACTTCGACGCCCAGTTCGACCGCACCGGATTCGAGCTGCCGCGCGGGGACATCGTCGCCCTCGAGGACCAGCTGAAGCAGACCGGCGAGCGGGCCGGACTCCAGGTCGCGTTCACCGGAGAGGCGGAGAGCCCGCCGCCGGAGGACCAGCTCAGCATCGTGCTCGGCCTGCTGGCCGGGTTCGTCATCCTGCTGGTGCTGTTCCGAGCGCTGGTGCCCACCGCGATCCCGCTGCTATTCGCGATCGCCGCCGTGATGACCGCGTTCCTGCTGCTCTTTCTGCTGGCGCGGTACACCAACTTCAACACCATCGTCACGCTGCTGGTACCGATGATCGGCATCGGCGTCGGCATCGACTACACGCTGTTCATCGTCACCCGCTTCCGCCAGATGCTGCACGATGGGCTCGAGCCGCGCGAAGCGGCGGCGGCGGCCGGCGCGACGGCCGGACGGGCCGTGATCTTCGCCGGCGTGACCGTCGCGATCTCGGTCACCGGCCTGGCGCTGATCGGCATCGACTTCATCACCAAGCTCGGCATCGGCAGCGCCCTCGGCGTTCTGACCGCCGTGCTGCTCGCGAACTCGCTGCTGCCGGCCGTGCTGGCGCTGCTCGGCCACAAGATCGACCGCGGCCGCCTGGGCATGAAGGCCTCCGACGAGTCGCGCGAGGGCAGGTTGCGCACGCCGGTGGCGCGCTGGGGCCGGTTCGTCTCGGACAACGCCAAGATCGTGCTGCCGGTCGTGGTCGTGCTGCTGCTGCTGCTCGCCTCGCCGATCCTGAAGGTGAGGCTGGGCCTGGCCGACGCGGGCACGGCACCCAAGGGCGAAACGATCCGCACGGCCTACGACCTGCTGTCGGGCAAGGGCGGATTCGGCCCCGGCTTCACCTCGCCGATCCCGGTCGTGATCGATCTCAGCTCCGATCATGGCGCCGCGGACAAGATCAAGCAGGCGATGGAGCAGGTGCCCGGCGTGGCCCAGGTCGAGAAGCCGATCTACAACGCCGACACGCCGGACCAGGCGTCAGTGGCGATCGTCAACGCCTACTCCAAGTACTCACCCCAGGACGTCAAGACCGACAAGATCGTCTCGACGCTTCGCCACACCACGATCCCGAAGACGCTCGAGGGCTCGAGCGCGAAGGCCTACGTCTCGGGCCAGAATGCCGCCTTCACCGACATCGGCGACAAGATCCTCGGCAACGCTCCATGGTTCCTGCTGTACGTGGTCGGGGTCACCTTCGTGGTGCTGACGATGGCGTTCCGGTCGGTCGTGATCGCGCTCAAGGCCGCGCTGACGACGCTGACATCGGCCCTGGTCGGGTTCGGCATGCTCACCCTGATCGTGCAGCTGGGCCACGGCATGAACGTGATCGGTCTCGATCGCACCGGGCCGATCGAGAGCTTCGTGCCGCCGATCTGCTTCGCGATCCTGTTCGGGCTGTCCACGGACTATGAGGTCTTCTTGATGAGCCGCATCCGCGAGGAGCACCTCCACCAGCGCGACACAGTGGCGGCCGTGAGGGAGGGCGTCGCCGGAGTCGGTCGCGTGATCGTGGCCGCAGCGCTGATTATGTCGACGGTGTTCTTCGCGTTCCTGCTCAACCCGGACCGCGTCTCGAAGGAGTTCGCGCTGCTGCTCGGCATCGCGATCATCACGGACGCGCTTCTGATGAGGATGACGCTCGTCCCGGCGCTGCTGACGCTGCTCGGCGAGCGGTCGTGGGCGATGCCGGCCTGGCTCGACAAGCTGCTGCCGAACCTCACGATCGAGCCGCCGGGTGAGCGCGTGGCGACCGAACCCGTGGTGGGCACGATCGAACCCGAGTCGGGCTAGCGGTCAGCTAGCTCGGGGCGCCGTCCGCGGCGACCACCTGAACGCCGCGGCCCGGCAGGCGTGCCAGCACCTGATATCCGCGCAGGTGGCAGTGGCACGAGGCCACCACCCG
>JAWVDZ010000438.1:0-3140 GCA_033856955.1 Gaiellales bacterium | reverse complement strand
GACCACGGGCGCCGGCAGGGCGATCGGCTCGACCGGCGCCGGCTTGTCCACGTCGGCCAGCACGTCGCCGGTGTTCGTCTCCTTCAGCTTCGGTACGGCGCCGATCATGCCCGGCCCGAGCTCGTCGGTGGGCGAATGATCCTTGCCCTGGAGCAGCAGCAGCTGGCCGACCCGCTCCTTGCCGTGGGTGCGGCTGTTGACCAGCTGCGAGTCGCCGGTGAGGGTGCCGGCGAACACCCGCAGCAGGCTGATCTTGCCGCTGTAGGGATCGGCGATCGTCTTGAACACATAGGCCAGCGTTTTGGCGCCGCCGCTCTCGGGCACGTTTCGCGCCCGCGCCGGCGAGGGCAGACCCTCCACGATCAGGTCGAGCAGGCCATGCGAGCCGATGTTTCGGGTCGCGGCGCCGCAGCCGACCGGGAACACGCGGCCCTCCGTGACCAGCTGCTTGAGCGCCTGAGCCATCTCCTCGCGCGTGATCTCGCCGCCCTCCAGATATCGCTCCATCAGCTCGTCCGAGGTCTCCGCGACCACGTCCATCAGCTTGTCGTGGTACTCGTCGGCGATCTCGCGCATCTCGTCGGGGATCGGCACCGACTCGTCGTGGCCGGAGGCGTCGCCGCCATGCAGGTAGGCCACCATGTGCACCAGGTCGACCACGCCATGGAAGTCGCCCTCCGACCCGATCGGGATCTCGACCGCCACGCAGGTCGCAGACAGCCGCTCCCGCAGCTGCTCGAGCGCGACGTAGAAGTCGGATCGCTCGCGATCGAGCAGGTTCACCAGCACCAGCCGTGAGATCCCCAGCTCATCGCAGCGGCGCCACAGCCGCTCAGTGCCCACCTCGACGCCCATCACTCCGGAGACGGTCACGATCGCTCCCTCGACCACGCGCAGCGCAGACAGGACATCGGCCTGGAAGCTGGCCTCGCCGGGGGTGTCGATCAGGTTGATCATGCGCCCCTCCCACTCCAGGTGCGTGACCGCGGCCGAGATCGACATGCCGCGCTTGCGCTCGTCGTCGTCGTGGTCGGTGACGGTCGTCTTCTCGGCCACGCTGCCGAGCCGGTTGATGGTGCCTGACTCGTACAGGAGCGCCTCCACCAGCGACGTCTTGCCGGTTCCGCGGTGGCCGATCACCGCGACATTGCGAATCTTGCCGGGCTCCTTGTGAGGCATGTGAGTGGGCCTTTCAGGTGAGGTGAATGTGAGGGGATTCACCTTAGCGGTGCGCCGAGGGGCATGGCAATCTGCATCAACGGCCTCTGCCGCTGTCGGGCGGGGCCATGAGGACAGCCGCGGGCGGCGCCGCTGGCGCCCCGCGCGAATCGCTAGCGGTTTCGCTCGAGCGACGCCCGCTCGAGGCTGCCCTGCAGCTTCGCCTTCAGCCGCAGGATGGCCTTGGTGTGGAGCTGGGAGACGCGCGACTCGGTCACGCCCAGCACCTCGCCGATCTCGCGCAGTGTCAGCTCCTCGTAGTAGTAGAGCGTGATCACGGTGCGCTCGCGCTCCGGCAGCTTGCCGATCGCCGAGGCCAGCGCCTCGCGCACCTCGGTGCGGGTCATCTCGAGCGAGGGGTCGTCCGCGTGCGGATCCTGAAGCGTGTCGATCAGCGAGACGGTGTCGCCGCCGGAACTGGAGATCGTCCACAGCTCGTCCAGCGCCGCCACCGACGAGCGCGAGATCTGGGTCAGGCTGTCCTGGAACTCGTCCTCGGTGATGCCCAGCGCCTTGGCGATCTCCTCGTCCGATGGCGGGCGGTGGTGCTTGTTCTCGAGCTCGACGATGGCACGCTCGATCTCGCGGGCGCGGCTGCGCACCGAGCGCGGCACCCAGTCCATCGACCGCAGCTCGTCGATGATCGCCCCCTTGATGCGGCTGATCGCGTACGTCTCGAACTTCGTGTCGCGGCCCGGGTCGTAGCGCTCGATCGCGTTCATCAGCCCGAGCAGGCCGTACGAGACAAGATCGCCCTCCTCCACATGGGCCGGCAGCCCGGTGCCCAGGCGGCCGGCGACGTACTTGACCAACGGCGCGTAGGTGAGGATCAGACGCTCCCGGAGGTGCGGGTCAGCGGTCTGTTTGTACTGAAGCCAGATCTGAAGTGCGTCGTTGTCGCTCATCGGGCTCTCGGGTGGGAATTGGCGTGGGCCGCCTTGAGATGACGCACGCTCACATGGGTGTATACCTGGGTTGTGGCCACTGATGCGTGGCCAAGCAGCTCTTGGATGCTCAAAAGATCGGCGCCGCCCTCGAGCAGATGAGTGGCGAATGAGTGCCTGAGGGCGTGCGGCGAGCGCTCGGGGAGACCCTCCCGGCGCAGCGCCGCGGTCAGTGCCCGGCGGATGTCGGACGGCGAGAGCGGCCGGCCTCGGACGCTCACGAACATGCGATCGCATGGCTGGGTTGCAAGCTTGGGGCGTCCCATGCGCAGGTAGCGCTCGAGTGCCTGGACGGCGGCACCGCCGATCGGAAGCGCCCGCTGCTTGTCGCCCTTGCCGATCACGCGCATCCGAGCGGCATCGAGATCGACGTCGCGCAGGCGCAGTCCACACGCCTCCGAGGTACGCAGCCCCGACCCATACATCAGCTCAAGCAGCGCACGATCGCGCAGGGCGCGCGGCGCGGCGCCGGCCGGACGGTCGAGCACTCGTCCCAACTCGGCCTCGTTGAACGTCCCCGGCAGGGTGCGCGGCCGGCGTGGACCCGGCACCACCGCGGCAGGATCGCGCTCCACCAGGCCGCGGCCGAACAGCCAGGCGTAGGCGCCGCGCATCGCCGACAGCTTGCGGGCGGCGGTTGCCGGCGCGTAGCGGAGCGTGCCCAGATAGGCGGCGTAGCGGCGCAGCACGGCGGTGTCGGCGCGCTCCGGCGAACAGCCCGCCGCAGCCAGCCAGCGATTCAGCTGCGCCAGGTCGGTGCGGTAGGCGCGCAGCGTGGCGGCGGACGCTCCAGAAGCGCGCAGGTGATCGACGTAGGCCGCGAAGGGCGACTCGGATGGTTGGCTTGGCATCGGCTGGACGGATTCTCGCAGCTTCAGTTCGAGCCGTCACGGTGCTTCTCCTTCGCCACCGCTACCGCGAGCGCAGATCGCGGCGGGCGAGGTCCGCCATCCACAGCCCGAGCGCGATGCCGGCCAC
>JAWVDZ010000437.1:0-4749 GCA_033856955.1 Gaiellales bacterium | reverse complement strand
GCAGACGCACCCCGATGCCGTCGATCTGCTGCGGGTTGGCCGCGACCGACTGCCCGAGCACCAGCAGCGCCAGGAAGCCACCGAGGGTGAAGATCAGCGACAGCGGGTTCTTGCTCGCTCCGAGCATGAACGCCCCCGCCAGGCCGATCAGTGCGAGCCCGACCACCTGAAGCACGCCCGACATCACCAACTGCCACGACGCCACGACCGGTGACGCGCCCCAAATCCGTTGCTGCCTATAGACGAAGGTCGCCGACAGCACCGGCCCGCCAGGCATCGTCGTGGACAACGCATTGCCCGCATAGAACGCCGACTCCGAGCGCCACTGCTTGACGTAGACACCTGCCGACTTCAACAGCGTGCGTTGAATCTGCGCGAAACTGTGCATCGAGCCCAGGGCGGCGAAGGCCGCGGCAAGCACCCACCACCAGTTGGCCGTCAGCAGGCTGTGCCACGCCTTGGCGAGCTGATCCCAGACCAGCACCACCTCGATCGACAGCACGGTGACGGCGACGCCGATGATCGCCCACCGCACCCACCAGTACTTGCCGCGCTGGCGACCGTCCCGGCCGTCGTCGCCGATGGCGGAGGCTTCCTCGGTCGCTTCGCTCTCCCCCGCGAGCGGGGGAGCCCCCAACTCCGGCAGGTCGTCTTGCGACACGCCATTCAGGGTAACGGCGCACCTGCGCGCGATGACCTTGCGTCGAACGGACGCGCCGACTCGTTACGCTTCCGGGATGCGCGAGGGTTTCTCGGTCGACTTCGTTTCCGTAGATGCGGCTGCCGACGTGTCGGTGCATCCGCTCGTCCGCAAGGCCGCGGCCTGGTCGTGGCGGCTGCTGATCATCCTCGCCGCGCTGATCGCGCTGGTCTGGTTGGTGATCCACCTCGAATTGATCGTGGTACCGGTGGCGCTTGCGACCATGCTGGCAGCACTGCTGCTGCCGGTGGTGGACCTCCTGGACCGGGCCGGCTTGCCCCGCGGCGCCGCCGTGGCCGTGGTGTTGCTGATCAGTTTCGTGGTGGTGGGCGGCCTCCTGACGTTCGTCGTCAGTCAGTTCATCGAGGGCACTCCCGCCCTGGTCGAACAGGTCACCAAGAGCATCGACGGCTTTCGGCACTGGTTGACCACCGGCTTCCTGGCCCAGTTCAGCAACGATCAGGTCACCAACGCCTCCCAGACTGCGATCGACGCGCTGAAGAACAACCAGGCGAAGCTGACCAGCGGCGCACTGTCGACGGCTGGCACGATCACCGAGATTCTCACCGGCGCCCTGCTGGTGTTCTTCACGCTCATCTTCCTGCTCCAGGGCGGACGCAACATCTTCGCCTACCTGACCCTGATCTTCCCCACCTCGGTGCGCCATCGGGTGCGGGACGCTGGGAGGGCAGGCTTCCACTCCCTGATCGGCTACGTGCGCGCGACGTTCCTGGTGGCGCTCGTCGACGCGATCGGCATCGGCGCAGGCCTGGCGATCATGGGCATCCCGCTCGCCCTGCCCCTGGCCTCACTGGTGTTCCTCGGTGCGTTCATTCCCCTGGTGGGCGCCGTGCTGACCGGCGTCCTCGCGGTAATCGTGGCGCTGATCGTCAAGGGCTGGGTGTATGCGCTCATCACGTTCGGCCTGATCATCGCGGTACAACAGCTCGAGGCGCACGTCCTACAGCCTCTGCTGATGGGCCGGGCCGTCTCGGTACACCCGCTGGCCGTCGTCCTCGCGATCGCTGCGGGCGGGTTCCTCGCGGGCATCGTGGGTGCGCTGTTGGCCGTGCCGACCTTGGCGGTGCTCAACAGCGCGGTCCGCGTTCTCATCGCCGACGATCCGCAAGCCGAGGAAGCCGAACTCGAGGCGGAGGTCGGGCCCGCGATCAAGGCCGAAACCGACGAGCTGCAACCGTCGGTTACAGGCGACCCTCACGACGAAGCAGGTCCGCAGCGCTGACCCCGCCGCTGCGGCGCGTCGGCGCGTCATCGGCGTCGTCCCCGTCCGAGTCCTTGGCCGGCGGACGCTGTGCGGGGATCGCCGTCGTCGGCTCGCTGTCCGGTGGAACAGGGGGCGCCGGGCGTTGCGTGGGGATCGCCCGCGTCTCGTCGGCGGAGGGCGCTGGCTCGGCCGCGTGGCCGCCCTTGGCCCCCGTCGCCGTGCCGTTGCGCAGCTCACCGAGCCAGGACTCGATTTCGCGGCTGGGATCTTGACCCCGCGGCGGTTCGCCGTGCCGGGCGCCGCGCGGCGGCTGTCCCCGTCCTGCTGGCTCGGGCCCGCGGGGCGGCGGGGCGATGCGCGCAGGCCGCTGGCCGGGAATCGCGGCCGTGGCCGGTGCGCCCTTGGCCGGGGCCGCCTTCGTCGGTGCGCCCGCGGTGGGTGCGCCCGCGGTGGGTGCGCCCGTGGTGGGTGCGCCCGTGGTGAGTCCGGCACCCTTGGTCGGCGGGAGGTTGGGCGCCTTGGCCGCGGTGAACCGCGTGGTAGCCGGGTCGGCCGCTGGCGCGTTGGCGGGAGTGGGGATCCGGGTGGTGCCCGCCGCCGAGGGAGGCGTCACGCGAGACGGCACCGGGGGCACCCGACCCACTCCTCCGCCGGGTCGCGGAGGTCCGTCCGGGTGTCCCGGGTCGTGGGGTGGCCGCGTGAGCGCCGCCATCGACGTGCCCGCACCGACCAGTGCCTCGTCGGGTTCGCGGACGGTCGGTCGCTTGCGCTCGTCCGGAAGCTCGGTCTCGCCGAGGCCGAGTCGTTCCTGAACCCGCTTCATCCAGCGCGGCGCCCACCAGCAGTCGTCGCCGAGCATCTTCATGATCGCCGGAACGAGGAACATTCTGACGATGGTCGCGTCGAGCAGCAGGGCTATCAGCAGGCCGAAGGCCAGGTACTTCATCATCACGAGGTCCGAGAACACGAAGGCGCCGGCAACCACGGCAAGGACGAGTGCGGCACCGGTGATCAGCCGGCCCGTCGTGGCCGTACCTATTCGGATCGCCTCTGCCGTGGACATGCCGCGTTCGCGCGCCTCAACCATGCGGGAGACGAGGAACACCTCGTAGTCGGTCGACAGCCCCCAGATCACGGCGATGATCAGGCCGATCATCGGCGCCATCAGAGGCTGCGGCGTGTAGTTCATCAGGCCGGAGCCGTGCCCGTCGACGAACATCCAGGTGAGGATGCCCATCGTCGAGCCAAGCGTCAGCGCGCTCATCAGCGCGGCCTTGATCGGTAGCACCAGCGATCCGAAGGCCAGGAACATCAGGATGGTCGTCGTCGTGATCAACAGGATCACCATCAGCGGCAGCTTGGCGAACAGACTGTGGATGCTGTCCTGTTCGAGCGCAGGCGTGCCGCCGACCGACACCGTGATCCCACGTGGCGGCGTCAGCGCCCGCAACTCGTCGATCTTCTTGGCCGCGTCACCGCGGGTCACGAGGCCGTTCTGAATCACCCTGACCGACGGGTCCTTTGTGGCCCCGTCGAGAACCGACCGTTCCTTCCACATGTTCGCGCGGTTGTTGTCCGGCTCGATGAACCCCGACAGCTGCATCGCCTTGTTGCGCACTTCGGCGATCTGCTGGTCGGTGACCGGCTCGCCGTTGGTGCTCTCGATGACGACCGTGAGCGGTTCGGTGCGGAAACCGGGGAAGGTCTTGTCGAACTCCTCCTGTGCGGATCGGACGGAGTTGTCCGGCGGCAGGTACTTCTCGCTGATGCCGCCGAGCGCCAACTGCCCGAGCGGAATGATCAGCACGACCATGACGATGACGATGGGGATCGCGAACATTGCAGGACGCTTCATCACCCGGTTGACCAACTTGCCCCAGAAGCCCTTCTCGACCTCGGCGCGCGTCTTGGTCTTCTGGGTCTTCTCGGTCAACCAGTGCAACCACCACACGATGGGCGTTCGTGCCAGCGGTACGGCGCGCGCCAGGGCTAGTCCGACGATGACGACCGTCACGAAGATGAGAATGCCGAGCAGAAGCCAGTACACCGTCGATTCGATGGTGCCCGAGTCGTGCATCGCGATGACGCCGTAGAACAGCGCACCCAAGCCCACGGCGTAGCCGAGCAGCAGGCCGATGGTCGCGAGACCGGCACCCTGCTCGCCGCTCTGCTTGATGCGGGAGCGTGCGATGTGGCCCAGCGCGATGCCGACCGGCGGAACGAGCACGCCGAGCGGAATGGAGGCGATGGCGAGCGGACTGGTCCGCGGATTCTCGGGATCCGAGGCAATGGGATCAGGTAGCGCGAACTTGACCAACGTCTTGACGCCGAGCGCATCCACTCTGGGGCCAAGGATGGCCAGCGCGGCGGCCAGCACGGTGATCGACAGGACGGCCGCCAGCATCACCGAGGCGATGATCGCGTAGGTGATCGACTTGAGGAAGCCCTGCGGGAACAGCAGCAGCGGTACCGACGACGCCACCAGGATCACGGCGGAGAACATGATGGTTCTGCCCGAGGTCATCACCGTGCGTCTGACGGCGGCCTCGGTGTCGTAACCCTCGGCGAGCTCCTCGCGGAACCTGCTGACCATGAACAAGCCGTAGTCGACGGCGATGCCGAGCCCCATCAGCGTCACCACCGGCTGGGCGAAGAAGTGGACGGGGATGAATTCGGCGATCAGGCGCATGATGCCGAGCGCACCCGCGATGGTCAGGCCGCCGATGACACCGGGCAGTGCCGCGGCGATGACGCCGCCGAACACGAAGAAGAGCACCACGCACACCAGCGGGATCGCGGCCACCTCGGCACGCTTCTGGTCCTC
>JAWVDZ010000436.1:0-3316 GCA_033856955.1 Gaiellales bacterium | reverse complement strand
GAATGCCGCGGGCCGGTGGATGCCACCCGGCCGCAACCGCTCGACCTCGAACAGCCTGTCGATCGACGGATTGGCCGCCGCGCACACGATCACGCGAAGCCGTCCGCCTCGTCCAGCGTCGGCTGGGCGGCGGTGCCGCCCAGCGCTCGGGTCGACAGCGCGCCGCACGCGCAGGCCAGCCGCAGGCACTGCTCGGCCGGCCGGCCGGCCAGCAGGCCGGCGATGAAGCCGGCGTCGAAGCTGTCCCCGGCTCCCGTCGCATCGAGCGTGCGAACGGCGGGTGCGGCGGCCTCCAGCGTCCCACCGCGGGTCACCAGCGCAGCCCCCTGCGGGCCTCGCTTGACCACCACCGACGTGCCCGAGCGCGCCAGCCGGTCGGTGCCGCCCAGGGCGGCCGCCTCCTGCTCGTTGCAGAACAGGTGCCCAACCGTCGGCAGCAGGCTTGAGAGACCCGAATCCCACCGCTCTGAAGGATCCCAGTTGGTGTCGAGCGAGGTGCTCGCGCCCGCGGCGCGGGCAGCCGCGAGCAGATCCGGCAGCGAGCTCTGCAACCGCGTCTGCAGGTAGTAGGAGCTGACGTGGACGTGCCGCGCGCCCCGCACCCGGTCGAGCTCGACGTGCTCGCCGGACAGCTCGGCGATCGTGCCCGGCGCCGTCAGGATCGCGCGGTCGTCACCGCGCGAGAGCACGACCGTGACCCCCGTCGGCCGCTCGCCGTCCACCACGCACCCCGAGACATCGACCCCTGTCTCGGCCACCGCCTCGAGCATGAAGCGCCCGAAGTGGTCATCACCGACCAGCGACACCAGCGCCGTTCCCACGCCCAGCCGGGCGGCGCCGCAGGCGGTGATCGCGCCCGATCCGCCGATCACCAGCCGAGCCTCGTCGACCAGCTGCTCGACCTGGCCGAAGCTCGGCGCCACCTGGCCGCCGCTGATCACCAGATCGGGATTGCAGTCGCCAAGAACCAGCAGCTGGTCCACGCTCAGGCGACCAGCTCGAGCAGCTGCTCCAGCCGCCGCCGGCTCTCGCCGCCGAGGAAGTCGCGCGCCTCCGCGCGGGGCATCACGGCGGCCTCCTTCCAGATCGAGCGTCCGGCGATGAAGCCCGACGCTCCGGCGGCCAGGGCGATGCGAAGCTGGCCCACGAACGTCTCGTGATCGACTCCCGCCGAGAGCAGCGCCCAGGGAACCGCCAGCGCGTCGGTCAGGGCTGCGCAGGCCCGCTCGTCGCCGGGATACTCAAGCTTCAGGTAGCCCACGCCGCATTCCTCCAGCACCAGCGCCGCCTCCCGGATCAGCCCGGGTCGGACGCGCGCGAACTCGCCGTCATCTTCGTCCGGCAGCCGATGCACGACCGCCTCCACGATCAGCAGCAGGTCGTGGCCGCCGCAGTCCTCGACGGCGCCGCGCACCAGTGCGGCGTTGTGGCCGTCGCCATCGGCCCGCAGATGGACGAGCAGCTTGGCCGCCGTGCCGCCCAGCGCCCGGATGCCCGCCGCGCCGAGGTCGGGCAGCAGCTCGGCCGGGCGTGCGCTTCCGACCAGCGGCGGGCCGCTCCGCTCGAGCGACACCAGCAGTCCGGTTCGCCCCGGCAGGGCGCCGTCCTCGATCACGGAGGGGAGGGCGATCTCGGGATCGAGCAGCACGGCCGGCGCGTGCGCTGCCAGCGCCTCGACCAGGTCGTGCTTGAAGTCACGCAACGCTCCCTCGTCTGTTGGCAGTCCAGCCGCGCCGCGCACCTTCGCCAGGCTCGTGCGCTGGTCGGCCGCGACCACCGCGAGACGCCCGGAGGAGGTCGTCAGCTGCTGGAGCGCGCGGGTCTCGGCGGTGGTGAACACGGGTGGGCATTCCTACCACAGGCCGGGGGGTTAGGCTGCGCAGAGCATGAGCGCCGTCGAACAGGAGATCGCCAGCCAGCCGGAGGTCTGGCGGCGCGCCTCCGAGCTGGCCGGCCGTGTCGAGCTGCCCGCGCCGGGCGAGCGCCTGATGGTGATCGGCTGTGGTACCTCGTTCCACATCGCTCGCGCCTATGCCGTCCTGCGCGAAGAGGTTGCGGGCGAAACGGACGCCTTCGCCGCCTCCGAGCTGCCGGCCGGGCGGACATACCCCAGGGTGCTCGCGATCTCCCGGTCGGGTACCACCACCGAGGTGCTGCGGGCCTTGCGGGCGCTCGACGGCCGGGTGTCGACGACCGTGATCACGGCGGTCAGCGGCAGTCCGATCGCGGAGGCGGCGGGGCAGGCGGTGGTGCTGGAGTTCGCCGACGAGCGGTCGGTCGTCCAGACGCGATTCGCAACCAGCGTGCTGGCTCTGCTGCGCGCGCACGTCGGCCATGACCTGGCGCCGGTGATCGCCGAGTGCGAGGCGGCGCTGACGACACCGCTTCCGCCGGATCCGGCGCGCTTCGCCCGCGTCCACCTGCTCGGCCGGGGGTGGACGGTTGGCGTTGCCGACGAGGGCGCGCTCAAGCTGCGCGAGGCCGCGCGGGCCTGGGCCGAGGCGTACCCGGCGCTCGAGTATCGCCATGGGCCGATCTCCCTCGCCGATCCCGAGACGCTGGTGGTTGCCATGGGCGACATCGGCGAGGACGTGCTGGAGGACGTGGCCGCGACCGGCGCCGCCGTGCTCGACACCGGCTGGGACGCGATGGCGACGCTGGTGCTGGTGCAGCGGCTGGCCATCGCGCTGGCGGTCGCGCGCGGGCTCGACCCCGACCATCCCCGCAACCTGACGCGCTCGGTGGTGCTGCCCTAGATGATTGATTCCACGAGCTACGCGGCTCTGAGTGGCTGCGTCCAGGAGCCACGTATCCCGTGGAATCAACAATCTAATCGGCGCAGGGCTGCGGCTGGGGTGGTCGGCGGTCGCGGTACGCGGGAGCGAGCCGCACACCGGCCCCGTCGCCGCGCGTCGTCAGACCCCAGACGGCCGCCCTCTGATACGAGGGTGCCAGCACGACGATCCAGAGCTCCAGCAGCTGAGGGGCGTGAGCGCGCTGGCGAACGAGCTGGTACGGAGGGCTGATCGTCCCGGTCGTGTCGACGAGCAGCCACGGCAGATCGGCATCGAAGTGATACACCGGCCGAGCCAGCTCGACGTCCACGCGCACGCCTACCAGCTGATGCGACATGCCGGTGCCGAATCCCCGCGTCGTGGTGGCGGTGGCCCGGCGATCACCGGTCAGGCGCCCTGCGAGTGCCAGGGCGACGGTTTCGGCCTTGGCACGCTGTCTCGGCGGGACGCCGCCCATCCAGCTCGAGTCCGGGCCACACGGGGGCGTGGACGAGCCCGAGCCGCACGCCGAGGCGGCCAAG
>JAWVDZ010000435.1:0-5729 GCA_033856955.1 Gaiellales bacterium | reverse complement strand
ACCAGGCCGTCTCGGGTACCGGAAAGCGTGCGATGGAGGAGCTACGCTCGCAATCGTTGGCGCTCTTGCAGGATGACAACGTCCAGACCTCCGTGTACCCTCATCCGATCGCGTTCAACGCGCTGCCGCAGTGCGACGTGTTCGAGGGCGATGAGACTCTCGAGGAGACGAAACTGGTTCGCGAGACCCACAAGATCATGGGCGACGAGACGATCGGCATCACCGCCACCTGCGTGCGGGTGCCGGTCTGGCGCTCGCACTCGGAGGCGATCTGGATCGAGACCGAGCGCGAGCTCTCGGCGGACGACGCCCGCGAGCTGCTGCGAAGTGCCCCCGGCGTGAAGGTGATCGACGATCCCGCCTCCAGCGGCTACCCGATGCCGAGCGACGCCACCGGCCGCGACGAGGTGATGGTGGGGCGCATCCGCCGAGACTCCTCGCGCCGGAACGGCCTCGCCCTGTGGGTGGTCGCCGACAACCTCCGCAAGGGCGCCGCCCTGAACGGCGTCCAGATCGCCGAGCTGCTGCATCAGCGCGATCTGATCCGCGTCCCCCAGCAGGAGCGGGTCGCTTGAGGCTCCACGCCCGGGGGCATCTCTGCCCCGTCTGCCTGCGGACGGCCCACCAGGGAGCGTGCGCCGGCCACGGCCAATGGAAGCCCCACCAACTGCTGACGGGCGGCGACAGGCGGCTCTCGGAGCGGGAGCGCTGGCAGCCGTTCGAGCCTCAGCCTCACGCCTGTCCACGGTGCCTGGGCAGCGTGGTGGAGTCGCGATCCGGCTTCGAGTGTCTCGATCGCGGGCACGGGCATGATCCCCACGGGCCGTTCCGGGTGGACGAGCTGCTCGCGCCGACCGCCCAGCGCGAGTCGGCGGCCGCCCGGCACCGGCTTGCGCGGCGCAGCCAGGCCCGTCGCCGCGAGCCCGTCGCGCTTTCGTTCGCGTTGCCGGATGCCGCCCGCAGCGTGCGCGTGGTGGCGTCGGCCAGCATCATCGCCGCCACGCTGGCGTTCCTCGTTAAATAGCTCCGAGCCTCAGGCCAGCTCGCCCGAGGCCACGGCTTGGCCGCGCGGCGTGGTTCCACCCTTGCCCGGTTCGAGCGTGATCGCGATCGTGTCGCCCGGCTTGGCGCCGCGGGTCAGGTCGAAGGCGATGCCGTCGCCGCCGGCGAACGTGCCCGCGGGCAGCGGCGTGTCGCCGCTCACAACCCAGGCCTCGTAGACGTGCCCGCTCGGGGCGGTGGGAAGCGTGGCGTACAGCGTCACGTCGCCGCCCTTGAAGGCGACCACGCTGCCGATCTTTCCGACCGGCGTGGCGGCCACGACGTCGCGGTCGGAGAGCCGGTTGTGCAGCGAGATGTTCCAGAGCGCGAGGGCGAGCACGGCAAGGCCGAGCGCGGGCACGGCCACCAGCGAGACACGCGGCCACCACGACCAGCGCTCGCGGCCGCGGACCGGAGTGGGCGAAACGGCGGCCGGCTGGGTTGCAACCACCGGCTCGATCGCGCCCAGCACGCGATCACGCAGCTCGGGTGGCGGCTCGACGGCGGGCGATGCGTAGGCCAGGGCCGCGGCAACGCCCTCGAAGTCGCGCAGCTGGAGGCGGCAGCGTTCGCAGATCGCGAGGTGCGCGTTGACCGCCCGTTCGTCGTCGGGATCGAGCGCGCGCAGGGCGTGGGCGGGGATCAGCTCGTCGACGTGTTCCACTCGTGCTCCGGATTGAGGCCGGACTCGGACAGCAGCCGGCGCAACGACGTCATGGCCGCGAACGTCCTGCTCTTGACGGTGCCGATCGGCAGCGACAGCCGCTCGGCCAGCTCGGACTGCGTGAAGCCGGCGAAGTAGGCCAGCTCGAGCACCTCACGGTGCGGATCGGGCAGCTTCTGCATCGCCTGGCGCACCTGCTCGCGGGCGACGCCCTGCCAGGCCTTCTCCTCCACCGGCGGCGCCGAATCGACCAGCTCGGCACCGTCGTCCAGCGGCTCCGCCCGGCGGCGCTGCTCGCGGCGCACCATGTCCACTGCCTTGTGATGGGTCAATGTCAGTATCCAACTCGAGGGTTGCCCGCGAGACGCTTCGAACTTCGCGGCCTGGTTCCACACCGTAACGAACGCATCCTGCACCACGTCGGCGGCCAGATCCCTGTCCCGCACGATCCGCACCGCGAGCGAGTACGCGACGCCGCTGTACATGTCGTACAGACGTGAGAACGCCTCGCGGTCACCGCGCGCCGTCAGCGCCAGCAACCCATGATCGGACAGATGTTCCGTTTGGGGATCCTTCTCCTGTCGCCGATCTGTCATTCGCCGCCGCTCGCGCTTCGGTTCACCGGACGCCGGCGGGCGAGACGCTGACCACGGAAAGCCGGGCCCGCAGCCGCGCCAGGCGGCTCTCTTCCGGCACCGGCTCGATCGCCCTCAGATCGAGCCGTGCCAATTCGATTCTGTCTGCAGTTCGCCGCGGATGAAACCCCAGGTCGTGAAGAAAATCGCTGGGAAAGATCGTGCGGTGGCTGAGGAAGCGGGCGTCGAACCCCTCATCGGGCGGGTAGCGGTAGCCGAACGCCTCGAGCGCCGGCAGGCCGCGGTCGCGGCACTCTCCGATCGCGGCCAGGAACAGGCTCTGCAGCACCCACGGGCTGTTGGCGTCGGTCAGGTAGGCGCATGTCACGAGCACGGCGTCCCTCCCGGGAGGTCCGGCGGGGAGATCGCGGGCGCGGGCGAAACGATCGGCCGGCCCGTACTGGATAAGGCCGATCACCCGCCCACCGTCGACGTACAGCTTGCCCCACGGCCCGAACTGATCCTCGTGCTCGGCCGTCCAGCGCTCGCGGTCGCCCGGCCGGTGGCCGGGCCGGGTCTGCCACCACATGCAGTCGCGACACGGCACGGGCGCGTCCGAGACGGTCGCCCCCGTGAGGTGCTCGACCGCCGTCATCGATCGATCTGGACGACGTCGTCGACGACGATTGCGACCGAGGCCGGCTCGAGATCGATCATCGATCCCAGGTACTCGCGGACGTGCCGGTCGACGCGCCCGGCGACCTGTGGGATGACCGCTCCCCATTCGGTCACCAGGTGCAGCTCGACCGCGATATCGCCGCCGTCGGAGCTGATGCGAACGCCCTTGGGGACGCGGTCGGGGTCGATCCCGCCCGCCTGCCCGCCTGCCACCGCATGCACGCCGTCCACCTCCAATGCAGCCGCGGCGGCATACGTGGCGATCACCGCGTGCGAGATGTGAGCGCTGGCTGCGGCCGAGTGAATCGACTCGCTGGGCGTCTCACGCGGGGCGTCGGCCATGGGCTTCAAGTATACGCCTGCGTCAGTTAGACATTTGACAGACTTCCATATGATGTCATAATGATGTCATGCATACCACCACTCACATCGAAGGACTCCAGGCCGACCTGGCCGCCGCGGCCGGAGTCGGCGACAGCGAGGCGATGCGCATGGCCGAACGCCTCGCGCAGGCGATCGAGCCGGCGTTGCGCCTGCGGCTGCTCGACGTCCTGTCGGAGGCAGCCCTGGAGCTGAACGGCCAGCTCCGCAGCGGGCACGTCGACGTGCGGCTGGCCGGCCGCGACGTCGAGATGATCTACACCGAGGGAGCGACCGAGGAGAGCCCGGCCGTGGACGACGACCAGGCGGCGCGGATCACGCTGCGCCTGCCCGAGAGCATCAAGCAGCGAGCCGAGGGCGCGGCCGCGGGCGAGGGCATCTCGCTCAACACGTGGCTGGTGCGGGCCACCTCGCGCGCGCTCGAGCGTGGCGTACGTGGCGGCCGTGGCCCCGGGAGCCGGCTGACCGGATTTGCAGACAGTTGAAAGGAGCCTCCGAGATGACCGACCCAACCATGAACGACCGTCACACCGTGACGACCCACGCGACACCGGGAGAGCTGCGACTGCGGCTGTACCTGCCCGCCGGGCGGATCGAGATCACGACCTGGGACGAGCCCACCACCGACGTCCAGGTCGAGCCGCTGGACGGCGGCGCGGCCGCCGCCGAGTTCGCAGCCTCGGTCAGGCAGCAGCTGCGCGAGCGCGGCGGCGGGGGTCACGAGCTGCTGGTGGAGACACCGAGCCGCAAGGGGATCCTCGGTTTCCGGCGAGAGCCCGGGCTTCGGTTCACGATCACAGCGCCGCACGGAGCTCACGTCGAGGCCGAGACGGCGTCGGCCGACATCGACTGCCGGGGGCGGCTGGGCTCCGTCGACGTGAAGACGGCGTCGGGCGACGTCTCGGTCGAGGAGGCCTCCGGCGACGTGACCGTGAAGTCGGTCAGCGGCGATGTGGACCTGACCAGGGCGGGGGGCCGCGCCCGGGTCAACACCGTCTCGGGCGGCGTCCAGATCGGATCCGTGACCGGCGAGGCCGTCCTGAATCTCGTCTCGGGTGATGTCCGGATCGGCGATGCCGGCTCCTCGGTGAGCGTCAAGAGCGTGTCCGGTGACGTCGAGCTGGAGGCCGTGCGGCGGGGCGAGGTGCGCCTCCAGTCGGTCTCCGGCGATCTCACGATCGCCGTGGTACGCGGTTCCCGGCTGTGGATGGACGTCAGCTCGCTGAGCGGCGAAACCAGCTCCGACCTGGACGTCTCCGACGGCCGCTCGGCGGGCGAGGTCGACCTGCAGGTGCGGGCCACCTCGACCAGCGGTGACATCCAGCTCCTGCGGTCGCAGAAGGCATCTGCGTGACCCGACCGCTCGCGATCGCGGTGCCGCTTCGCCGCCACGCCGACTTCGTGCGGCTGTGGATGGGCGAGACGATCTCCAGCTTCGGCTCGCAGGTCACCCAGCTGGCGCTGCCGCTCGCGGCTGTGTTGACGCTCTCCGCCGGGCCGCTCGAGATGGGCCTGCTGACGGCGGCCGGCCTGGCGCCCTACCTGGTGGTTGCGCTTCCGGCCGGCGCCTGGATCGACCGGCTGCGGGCGCGGCGGAGGCTGATGGTGCTGGCCGACCTGGGTCGCGCGGCTCTGCTGGCGTCGGTTCCGCTGGCCTTCGCCGCGGATGTGCTGACGATCGCCCAGCTCTACGTCGTGGCGCTGGCCACCGGGACGCTGACGGTGCTGTTCAACACGGCATTCACCACGGTGCTGCCCGGGCTCGTTCCGGAGCACCAGCTCGCGGACGCCAACGGCCGGCTCCAGACGAGCGCCGCAGCCGCGCAGGTCGCCGGCCCGGGCATCGCCGGGCTGCTCGTGCAGGCACTCTCGGCACCGGCCGCGATCGTGATCGACGCCGTGTCCTTCGTGCTGAGCGCCGTGGCCATCGGGAGCATGGGGGCGGGTGACGAAGCAACGGAGCCGGCGGCGGAGCGGCGGCCGCTGCGTGCCGAGGTGGGCGAGGGGCTGCGGTTCGTGGCCGGCGACGCCCGCCTGCGAGCGATCGTCGGCAGCGCGGCCACCCTGAACCTGTTCGGCGTGCTGATCCTCTCGATCCTGATCCTCTACGCCCGCCGCGATCTGCACCTCGCGCCGGGTGCGATCGGGCTGATCTTCGCGGCCGGAGGCGTCGGAGCGCTGATCGGGGCGCTGTCGGCGCCGTGGCTGTCCCGAGCTCTCGGACAGGGCCGCTCGATCTTCGCCGCCACCGTCTGGTTCAGCGTGCACCTGCTGGTGGTGCCGATCGCATCGGGCCCGCACGCGGCCGAGATCCTGGCCGCCAACGAGTTGCTGGGCGGCGTGGCGGTGATGGTGTTCGACGTCAACGCGATGACGCTCGCTCAGCTGGC
>JAWVDZ010000434.1:0-4731 GCA_033856955.1 Gaiellales bacterium | reverse complement strand
CGCTCGAGCTTGTCGGCGACAAGGTCGATCGAGGCGTACATGTCCGTGGACGACTCGCGGGCGCGAAGCACAGGGCCCTTCGTCCACACGGTCGCCTCGGCGACCTGACTCTCGCTGATGCTGGGGTTGTGCTCGACGATCAGCTCGAGCTCGCAGCGGCTCTCGTCGGAGAGGTGACGGGCCAGCTTGCCCAGCTTCTTCTCGGCGTACTGAAACAGGGAGTCGGTGACGTCGATATGCCTGCCCTTCACCTGCAATCGCATGGCGCCCCCTTCATTCGAATGCTGTGCTCGAACACTACCCGGCATCACGATCGGTTGGAAGCGGCCGCCTTCAACGCGCGTCCGCGCGCGCCAGCGTGATCGCGAGCACGCGGGCGGCACCGCCGCGCCGAAGCGATCCGGCGGCGGCCGAGATGGTGGCGCCGGTCGTCATGACGTCGTCCACCAGCACCAGCGAGCGGCCGGAGACGGGCGCGGACGCGAACGCGGCGCGAACGTTCGCCCGCCGTTCGGCCCGGCTGAGGCCGCGCTGCGGACGGCGGTGAAGCGGCCCCCGCAGCAGCGGCCGCGCCTCGATCTGCCACGCCTTCGCCAGTGCAATCGCCAGCAGCTGCGGAGGGTGGTAGCCGCGGATCGCCTGCCGCAGCGGATCGGCCGGCACCCAGGTGATCACGTCTGCGGCCGGCCTCTCCACCGCCAGCGCGATCAGGGCGGCGCCCGGTGCGGCCAGCGAGCGCAGCCCGCCGTCCTTGAAGGCGTGGACGAGGTCGCGCGCCGGTCCGCTGTACTCGAGCGCCGCCACCGCACGGTCGTAGCCGAGCCGCCGGCCACGGCATCTTGAGCAGGCTGAGACCGGCCGGTGGGCGGCGGCACCACAGCGCTCGCAGCGGTGGCCGGCGATCAGCGGCAGGGCGCGCATGCAGCCGCCGCAGAGCAGCGCCCCGGATCTGCGGCAGAGCGCACAGCGCGGCGGCGCAAGCAGGTCGAGCAGTCTGATCGGCACCGGCTCACGCTACGCGCAGAACCGTGACGCGTCAGTCGCGAGCCGTCACGGCTCGGTCAGAAATGGGGCCACCCGCTGCGCGATCTGGTCGCGGTGAAGCGCCAGCTCATCCCAATCCTTGGCCGGCAGGAAGCGCGAGTCGCGCCCGTCGCGCGGCACCCGAAGGAAGCGCGAGTCGAGCACCGACGTGAGCTCGCCCACCAACCGCTCGAATTGGATCGCAAGTCGGTCGTCGACCGTCTTCTCGACCCGAAACCACGACCAGTCGATCTCGACCTGTGAGAGCGCGGCGGCGTCGGCGACGAAGGTGTTGGTGTTGAAGACCGGCACCTCGTTCTCGTCGAAGCCGACCGGCAGCCGGAAGTGCTCGAGGATCACCGGCCGGCCGTTCCAGCGCACGGGGATGCCGCCTCGGTCGCCCTCCACCTTGTCCACCACCTCAACCGTCAGGTCGCCGCCCTGCTCGATGTGCCAGCCCAGCACCAGAGGATCGACGGCGGCGCCCAGGTTGTCGAGGTTCGCGATCCAGAGATGACGGCCGCCGCCGGCCAGGAAACGGGTCAGCAGCCCACTCGCGGCAAGCGCGTCGCAGAGGTCCCCATGGCCGGTCGCATGCACGCTGGGACGCCCATCGCCGTCGCGGAACAGGTGCCCCGAAGGGTCGAGCCGAAGCGACGCCTGCTGACTGAACACCGCCACCCGGTCGCGGTCGATGCGGTCGCCCAGCGCCTCGCGCACGGCCCCGTCGGTGGCGTGGCTGGTCATCAGCCACATCGGCAGCTCCGCGCCGGCGGTGCGCTGCCAGTACTCCTGTTCGGCCAGCCGGGCATCCAGGAAGGTCGTACCCGGCAGTGCCTCGACCAGCGCCTTGACGACGCCCCCCATGCGCGTCGCCATGCCTCCCGCCAGCACCACCAGCGCAACCTCGCCGCGCGCGAGCGACGCCGCGCCCAGAGCCGCCAGACGCGTGCCCTCGGCGGACTCACGGCCGGGCAGGTCGGCGACATCGCCGGGTGCGGGCGCGGTGACCTCACCGGCCACCCGGTTCACGTCCGGGCCGGCGTGCAGCAGGTGCTCGGCCCAGCTGCGGAGCCGCTGGGGATCGAAGCCGGCGGCGGCGAGCTGCTCGGCCAGAGCCGGGTCGAGTCCCGCCAGATCTCTGTCCAGGCCGGGATCAGACAAACCGGTAGGGCGGCCGGTTGACGCCGAGCTCCGTGACGATGGCGGTGATGTTGGCGGCAGGGGTCACGTCGAACGCGGGATTGTAGACAGCCACGCCAGCGGGAGCACGGCCTGCCGAAACCTCGTCCACCTCGTCCGCCGCGCGGTGCTCGATCGGGATCCCGGCGCCGTCGGACAGCGAGGTGTCGATCGTGGACGTTGGCGCGGCGACGATGAACGGCACGTCGTGGGCGCGCGCAAGCACCGAGAGCGAGTAGGTGCCGATCTTGTTGGCCGAGTCGCCGTTGGCTGCGATCCTGTCCGCCCCGACGACGACCGCGTCGATCCGCCGCTCGGCCATCAGCCAGCCGGCCATCGAGTCGGTCAAGAGCGTTGCCGGGATGCCGTCCTGCTCCAGCTCCCATGCGGTCAGCCGCGAGCCCTGAAGCAGGGGCCGCGTCTCGTCCACCCACACCGTCAGGGAGGGATCGCGGCGATGGGCGCTTCGGATAACACCCAGCGCCGTGCCGTAGCCGCCGGTGGCGAGGGCGCCGGCGTTGCAGTGCGTGAGCACGCGCGCGCCGGTCTGGAGCAGGGCCGCGCCATGCTCGCCGATGGCGTGGCAACGGGCGACCTCCTGCCGGTGCAGCTCGCGGGCGCACTGCTCCAGACGGGGCACCAGGTCAGAATCGCCTGCACCGTCGGCGACGGCTCGCATGCGATCGACCGCCCAGCGCAGGTTGACGGCCGTGGGCCGGGCGGCGGCCAGGCCGTCACAGGCTCGGTCGAACTCCTCACGCCCGCCGCGGGCTGCCACGGCCGCGCCGTAGGCGGCGGCGACGCCGATCGCGGGCGCCCCGCGCACGACCATCGTGCGGATCGCCTCGACGATCTCGCGCCAGTCGCCGAACGTCCGCTCGACCCGCTCGCCCGGCAGCCGCGTCTGATCGAGCAGCACCAGCCGGCCGTCCTCCAGCCGGACGATCGAGTCCGGCGCCAGCGACGATCCACTCCCGTCCGCGCTGAGGACGCGGTCGGTTAGGTGCCCTCGTCCCACGACGAGAGGTACTTCTGCTGCTCGGCGGTCAGGCTGTCGATCTCGACGCCCATGCTGGCCAGCTTGAGGCGGGCGACCTCGTCGTCCAGATCCTTCGGCACGACGTACACCTTGGCCTCGAGGTCGGCGTGGTTCTTGACCGCGAACTCGGCCGACAGGGCCTGGTTGGCGAAGCTCATGTCCATCACCGAGGCGGGATGGCCCTCGGCCGCCGCCAGGTTGACCAGCCGGCCCTCGGCCAGCAGGAAGAGCCGTCGGCCGTCGGGCATGTCGAACTGCTCAACCATCGGCCGCGCCACGGAGACGCCGGTGGCCATCTCGCGAAGCGCCGGGATCTCGATCTCGACGTTGAAGTGGCCGGTGTTGGAGAGGATGGCGCAGTCCTTCATCACCTCGAAGTGCTCGCGCCGGATCACGTTCTTGTCGCCCGTGGCGGTGCAGAAGATGTCGCCGCGGCGGGCGGCCTCGGCCATCGTGGTGACCGTGAAGCCGTCCATCACCGCCTGCAGGGCGCGCAGCGGATCCACCTCGACCACGATCACGTGGGCGCCCATGCCGCGAGCCCGCTCGGACAGGCCGCGGCCGCTCCATCCGTAGCCGCCGACGACGAAGGTGCTGCCGGCGAGCAGCACGTTGGTGGCGCGGATGATGCCGTCCAGCGTCGACTGGCCGACGCCGTAGCGGTTGTCGAACAGGTGCTTGGTGTTGGCCTCGTTGACGGCCAGGATCGGGAAGCCGAGCGTGCCGTCGGCCTCCATCGCCTTCAGCCGGATGACGCCGGTGGTGGTCTCCTCGGTGCCGGCCAGGATCTCGCTCAGCTGCTCGGGCCGTTTGGCGTGAAGCACGCCGATCACGTCGGCGCCGTCGTCCATCGTCACATGCGGATGGGTATCGACGGCGGCCTCGATATGGGCGTAGTAGGTCTCGTTGTCCTCGCCGTTTCGGGCGAACACGGAGATGCCGTACTCGGCGACCAGGGCGGCGGCGACGTCGTCCTGGGTCGAGAGCGGGTTGGAGGCGCAGAGCACGACGTCGGCCCCGCCCGCCTTCAGCGTCCGCATCAGGTTGGCGGTCTCGCTGGTGACGTGGAGACAGGCGGCGATGCGGATCCCGTCCAGCGGCCGCTCGGTCGCGAAGCGCTCGCGGATCTGCGCCAGCACCGGCATCTGCCGGTCAGCCCACTCGATCCTGCGAACGCCCTCGGGGGCAAGCGCCAGGTCTCGAACGTCGCTCGGTGTGGTGGTGCTCATCGGGCCGAGACTCTAGCGGATCGGGCTATTCCGACAAGTCGGGCAGGTCGATCTCCACCGCCCCGGAACGCGGTCGTGGCGCCGGGCGTCGCGGTTCGCGGACCGAGCCATCGGGCGGTCCACCGCCCGGGTCGTGCGCGTACTCGAGACGGTACGGCCTGCCTCGCCGCGCCTGCACGACCTGCCAGGCGAAATCGGGCCGCCGCTGGGCCCCGTCCCGAGCGGCGTCGAGCGCGTCCGACAACCAGCCGAACTCAA
>JAWVDZ010000433.1:0-5607 GCA_033856955.1 Gaiellales bacterium | reverse complement strand
CCGGCGACGTCGTTCGCCGTGACGTCAGGCGGCGGACTGCGAGGAGAGGTGACGTTCGAGCACGGCGTCGGCGGGGCCAGCAGCGTGCGCCAGGTCGTGCGCCTGGACGCGGGCTCGGGGCGTCTGGAGTTCCGCTGCCAGGCCGAGTGGCACGAGCGGCACACGATGCTGAAGGTGCTGTTCCCGGTCGCGGTGCGAGCGGCCGACGCCACCTATCAGATGCAGTTCGGGCACGTCGAGCGGCCCACCCACTACTCCACCAGCCACGACCTGGCCCGCTACGAGGTGCCCGGCCCCCGCTTCGCCGACCTGTCGGAGCACGGCTTCGGGGTGGCGCTCCTGACCGACTGCAAGTACGGCTACTCGACCTACGGCGGCGACATGCGGATCAGCCTGCTGCGCTCGCCTGAGGTGCCGGATCCGCAGGCCGACATCGGCAGCCACGCGTTCGCGTACGCGGTGATGCCGCACGCCGGCGGCTGGCGGGAGGCGGGAGTGGTTGCCGAGGCGGCGCGGTTCGAGACGCCGATCCGCTGGGCCCGGGGCACCGCCCAGCCACGCTCGCTGTTCGACCTCGCCGACCCGAACCTGGTGCTGGACACGGTCAAACGAGCCGAGGACTCGGACGCTCTGGTGCTGCGGATGTACGAGGCCCACGGCGCGCGGGGCGAGGCGCGCCTGCGGCTCGGGCTTCCGTTCGGCGAGGTGCTGGAGTGCAACCTGCTCGAGGACGCCGGCGAGCCGCTCTCGGTTGAGGACGGCGCGATCGTCGTCCCCTACCGCCCGCATCAGATCATCAGCCTGCTGGTGCGATGAGTGCGACCGGGGTCTGACCCCACAGGGGTCTGACCCCAACACGAGCCGCAACCGAGGCCACGCCCGTAATCAGATCGCCTCGCCGCTCTCCGCGTCGAAGAAGTACAGCCGGTTGAGGTCGATCGCGAGCTGCGTCTGCTGCCCGGGTTCGAGCGTCGCCTGTCGCGCCAGCCGCGCGGTCAGCGGCTCGCCGACGCCGCCGTCCAGGTAGACGACGAGCTCCGAGCCGAGCGACTCGACCCGGTCGACGGTGACGTTCGCGAGGCCGTCGCCGCGCTCGGCCGGTGCGAAGTCCTCGGGTCGCACGCCGAGCGTGACCGGCCGGCCAGCGAACTCGGCCAGCCGCGGGCGGCGCTCGAGCACGCGCGCCGGCACCGACAGCCGGGTCGTCCCGAAGCTGACCGCCACGTCTCCCGCCTCGGACGACAGCGTCGCCGGGATCAGGTTCATCGCCGGTGATCCGATGAAGCCGGCCACGAACACGTTCACCGGGCTGTCGTAGACGTCGTCCGGGGTGCCCAGCTGCTGCAGCACGCCGTCGCGCAGGATGGCGACGCGGTCGCCCATCGTCATGGCCTCGGTCTGGTCGTGGGTGACGTACAGCGCGGGCGCGGCGATGCGACGCTGCACGCGGATGATCTCGCCCCGCATCTCCACCCGCAGCTTCGCGTCCAGGTTCGAGAGCGGCTCGTCCATCAGGAATGCTGCCGGCTCGCGCACGATCGCGCGACCCATCGCAACCCGCTGGCGCTGCCCGCCCGAGAGCTGCCGGGGCTTTCGGTCGAGCAGGTCGGTCAGCCCCAGCATCTCGGCCGCCCCATCCACCCGGCTGCGGATCTCCTGCCTGGGCAGGCGCGCCATCTTGAGGCCGAAGCCCATGTTGCCGCGCACCGACATGTGCGCATACAGCGCGTAGTTCTGGAACACCATCGCGATGTCGCGCTCGCGCGGCGGCAGCCTGGTCACCAGCCGGTCGTTGATCCGGATCTCGCCGCTGGTCACGGGCTCCAGACCGGCCACCATCCGAAGCGCGGTCGTCTTGCCGCAGCCGGACGGGCCGACCAGCACCAGGAACTCGCCCGGCTCGACCTCCAGGCTGAGGTCGTCGACCGCCAGCACGCCGCCGGGGAACTGCTTCGACACCGACTCCAGGCTGATCGTGCCGCTCACGACGACCCCGCCAGCATGCCGGTGATGCGCTTGTTCAGGATCAGGGCGAGCAGCGCCGGCGGGATCAGCGCCAGTACGCCCGCCGCGGCCAGGATCGGGTAGTTGGTGACGTACTTGCCCACGTACTCGGTGATCTGCACCGTCACCGGCTTCGCGGTAAGCGTCGAGGTGAGCAGCAGCGGGATCAGGAACTCGCCCCACACCGACAGCACAAGGATCGCCGCGACCGCCGCGATGCCCGAGCTCATCTGCGGCACCACCACGCGCACGAAGGCCTGCCAGCGGCGACAGCCGTCGATCAGCGCCGCCTCCTCCGGTTCGGTCGGCATCTCCCGCACCTGCGTGTACAGCAGCCAGGTCGCCAGCGGTGTCAGCGTGGCCACGAACACCATCACCAGGCCGCGCTTGGTGTCGATCAGGTGCGCATCGGCCATCAGCTTGAAGAGGGCGATCACGACCACGAAGATCGGGATCACGATCGTTCCCACCAGGACGGCGAACAGCGCGCCGCCGAACCGGAACCGCAGCCGCCCGAAGGCGTACGCCGCCATGGTCGAGACGACCAGGATGACGGCGGTCGAGACGATCGCGAGCACGGTGCTGTTCCACAGCGATCGGGAGAACGTGCCGGCCTCCGTCACCGTGCCTCCCGCGCGCTGGTTGCTGGTTCCCTGGAGCAGGTCGCGGTAGGCGTTCAGCGTGGGATGTGCGGGAACCCACCGGGTCGGGATGTCGTTCACCTCGCGCTGGGTCGAGATGCTGGTGGTGACGCCGATCGCGATCGGCCCCAGCGACCAGACGACGATCACGAGCACCGCCAGGAACTTCGCGATCCGCCAGCCGATCGACGTCATACCGTGCTCCGGCGAAGCGCCAGCGCGTACAGCCCGCCGAACACCGCGGTCGCCCCTGCAAGCAGGAAGGCGAGCGCGGTGCCGTGCGCGAAGTCGGCCTGGACGAAGGTCGTGTTGTAGACCTGGATCAGGATCGATCGGGTGTTGAGCGCGGTGCCGTTCAGCACGTAGATCTCGTCGAAGATGCTGATCGCAAGCAGCGTCCCGACTGTCAGCGCGATCGCCATCGATGGCCGAAGCAGCGGCAGCGTGATGTGCCGGAACTGGCGCAGCGGCCCGGCGCCGTCGACCGAGGAGGCGCTGTAGACCTCCTCCGGGATGCTCTGAAGCCCGGCCAGGAAGATCAGGCTGACCAGCGGCAGCACGCCCCACACATGCACCAGCGTGATGTAGACGATCGCCCCGCGGCCGGAGGCGAGCCAGAGGTGCGGGTGGGAGATGACGTGAAGCTGGAGCAGCAGGCTGTTCAGGAGCCCGTTGTCAGGATCGAACACGCGCCTCCAGAGCACGCCGGAGACGACCGAGGGCAGCGCCCAGGGCAGGATCAGCACCGCCAGCACGAAGCCGCGGCCACGAAACACCCGATGCAGCGTGACCGCGACGAACATCCCCAGCACGAGCTCGAGCGATACCGCCAGCAGCAGGTACTCGAGCGTGTGTCGCACCGCGTCCTGCGACGTCGGGTCGTGGATCACGTCGCGGTAGTTGCGCAGGCCGACGTAGCCGGGCTTCTCGCCGAACAGGAAGCCGCCAGAGCGGATGCTCTGCTTGAAGCCGTAGACCATCGGATAGAGGATCAGCGCCGCCACCGTGGCCAGCGCCGGCAACGCCAGCACCCACCCGAGGATCTGAGTCTCGCGGGCGGTCCTGTCCCCCTTGGCCCGTCTCACTGCGTGCGCGCGGACGCCTTGTCTGCGAGCTGGTTGAGCGCGTCGCTGACGCTCATGTCACCCTTGACGGCGGCGTTCAGAAGGCCCTGGGCGTCAGAGCTGAACTGTGAGTACCAGAGCGGGGCACCGGCCGGGAACAGCGGCCCGACGTGGGGCAGCTCCTGGTTTATGACGTCGCCGCCCTGAAGCTCGCCGGTCGCCGCCAGCTGCTGGAGTGTGGAGGCGCCGCAGGGCAGGCTGCCCTGCGTCTTGTAGATCGCGATCGCATTCGCGGGCTTCTCCCACCACTCGATGAACGCCGCCGCGGCGGCCTTGTGCTTGGCGGTGACCGGGATCGAGAGGCCCTCGGGCAGCCCGAACGATCCGCCCGGGCCGTCCAGGCCGGGAACCAGTGCGATCGCGGCGTCGCCGGCGATGCTGGACTGGGTGGGATCGTTGGCCGTCGGCATGTTGCCGGGGCCGGTGGCGAGCACCATCGCCGCCTCGCCGGCCGTGAACTTGTTGAAGGCGACATCGTCGTTCAGTGAGACCGCGCCGGGCGACACCCAGCCGTTCTTGATCGCATCCACCTCCCACTGCAGGGCCTTGTACCCGGCCGAGCTGGAGTCCGCGAACACCGGCTGCTGATTCTCGTCGAACAGCTGGCCGCCCTGGGCGAGCGTCAGGAGGTACCAGGGCGTGACGCCGCCCTCGGTGGCCGCCATCGGGATCGAGAGCGGGTACTGGACGCCCGATGCCTTCAGCTTGTCCGCGGCTTGGCCGAGCTCGTCCAGCGTCTTCGGAAATTCCGTGATGCCCGCCTTGGCGAACATCTTCTTGTTGTACATCGAGACGCGGAAGTCGTTCGAGTAGCAGGCGGCATACGTCTTGCCGCCGGAGACGAACGCGGCATCGGTGTTCTTGAGGTCGGTCAGCAGGGAGGACGGCAGCAGGGTGTCCAGCGGCTCCACCCAGCCCGCGCCGGCGAACTGGCCGGTGAACGACCAGTCGAACTCGGCTACGTCGGCGATGTAGCTCTTGGCCTCGTTGGCGACCAGCAGCTTGTTGTGGGTCGCGTCCCAGCCGGTGACCACATAGTTCACCTTGACGCCGGTCTCGGCCGTGAACTGGTCGAGCAGCTTCTGGGGCATCTTGTAGGGGACGAGCACGGTGATCGTCTGGCCGCGGATCGACTCGCTGGATCCGCCGCTGCTGCTGCCGCCCCCGCTCGACCCGCCGCACGATGCGGCGATCGTTGCCAACGCGAGCGCGAACACCACCAGAGCTACCGCACGCATCCGTCCGTTCACAGCGATCGTCCTCCCGCGGTTGCCGCTCGCGACCGCGAACGGGGCGCCATACTACGAAACCTATGGGGGAAACACAAGAGCGCGCCGTCAACCCTCATCCGCTCGACCCGCTGGACGCGGGCGAGGTCGCCGCGGCCGCTGGGATCGCCCGTGACAGCGATCACTTCCGGGCGCTCAGCGGCGACAGCAGGTTCATCACGATCGCCCTCGCAGAACCGCACAAGCAGGCCGTGCTGGAGTGGGAGACAGGCGGCGATCGGCCGGCGCGGGAGGCCGAGCTGGTGATCCTCGACCGCGGCAGCGGGTGCACGGTGGAGGCGCTGGTGTCGTTCGAGCCGCCGGGGGTGGCTTCGTGGACGCTGCGCGACGACGTCCAGCCGATGGCGGTGGTGTCGGAGCTGATGGAGGCCGAGGAGGCGGTGCGCCTGGATCCGGACTTCCAGGCCGCGATGGCGCTTCGCGGCGTGACCGACTTCGACACGGTGCAGGTGGATGCCTGGCCGGCCGGTCACTTCGGCCCGGCCGAGGAGACCGGCCAGCGGCTGTCACGCGCGGTCGCGTTCATCAAGCCCAAGCCCGGCGACAGCG
>JAWVDZ010000432.1:0-8159 GCA_033856955.1 Gaiellales bacterium | reverse complement strand
GATCGCGACCACGCTGTTGGCGGCGATGCCATGCCGGCGGGCGAGCCAGCTGAGGCCGCCTCCGAGCGTGTATCCGACGACTCCCACGTCCGGGGAGGAGCCGGCGAGGGCGGCCAGACCATGCTCGGCGGCGGCCGAGGTGACGTCCTGCCACTGGGCGCCGGCCTCGGCGCGGGCGATCCGCGTGGCGGGGTCGATCCGCACACCGCGCAGCCGCTCCATCTTGATCAGCAGTGTGGGCTCGTCCCATCGCCGCGCCGCGGCAGCATGGCCGGTGCTCTGGGCGGCCACCCGCAGCCCGGCGGCGCGCGCGAAGTCGACAGCCCCGCCGACGTCGTCGGCGGAGCCGGCAAGCAGGACGACGGCGGGCCGCTGGTCGGCCGCCAGGTTCCAGGCTCTGCGCGCCTCGTCCCAGCCCGCGTCGGACGGGGTGTGGACGTCGCCCACCACCCGGGCGCGGAGCTCATTGGGGTCGATCGAGATGGACTCGTGGATCATGCTCATTGTGTCTCCCGAGGTCGTGCGGAAAGGGTGTTTGAACTGCAGGCCATGATGCCGTCGTCGAGCCACAGCGGCGGTGCGGATAACCCCCGGGAACAGGGGCGGATCTCCCGCCAGTTTCGGCGTTGCCAGGTGCGGCAAGGGGGCGGCACGAGCGTGGTGGCTCAGACAGGCCCGAGTCCCTGCCGATATGGCTTCCATGGGCGTCTGGAGGAAATTTGCGGTCGTGCTGCTGGTGCTGGTCGCGGTGTCGTCCGGGTGTATCACCGGGTCAGGGGCAGGAAGCGACGTGATCGACGCCGTCACTCCCGATCCACACCAAACGCTCGGCTGTTACGACGAGGGTATCGACGGAGCGCCGGGCCGAAACTGCTCGATGTTCGTGGGCGGCACCCAGGCGGAGGTCGTGGCGAAGCTCGCCAACGCCCTCACCACCGAAGGATTCGCCGTGGGCTGCAGCAGCAGCACGTCGGACGCGAGCGCGGTCACCGTGTCCGGTGCTCGACCTGACCTGCGGGTCACCGCGACGGTCGCCTCGACCGGCTCCGTGGCCGACAAACCCATACCGTTCGGCTGGGTGGGAGTCGACATTGACGCGAGCGAATACAAGAACAGCGTTCCGTCCGAATCCGGTCCCTGCTCCGTGTGATTCACCGGCGCTGATCGGGAAGCGGGAAGGGTCAGACCCCGTTTCGAGGTCAGACCCCAATCCTTTGCGCGCGACGGAATCGCATCTCAGCCCGGGAAGCTGTCCGGATCGTTCACTGCGCGATGCCACAGGTCGTCGTCGATGTTGCCGCCCGTGACGACGACGACCACCGTCTCCGGCAGCCGCTCCGCGTTCGACCGCGCCCCCGCCAAGGCTGCGGCCGCCGAGCCCTCGGCCCGGATTCCGGCTGTGGCGAGCGCGCCCACCGCCGTCGCGATCTCGCGCTCCGACACCTCGATCATCTCGTCCGCCGCGTGGCGCAGCTCCTCCACTGCGAGCGGAATCGCCACCCGCACGGCCAGCCCGTCGGCGAAGGTCGAGCATCGGTCGGACTCGACCACCCGGCCGGCCGCGAAGCTTCGCGCCATCACCGGCGCCTCGCTCGCCGCGACGCCGATCCGGCGCGTGGAGGGCGAGATCTCCGCCAGCCGCGATCCGATGCCGATCAGCAGTGCGCCGTTCCCGACCGGCACCAGCATGGCGCCGGGCTCCGGGCAGGCAGCCACGATCTCATCCGCGATCGCCGCATAGCCCGCGAACTGGGCCGGCTCGGCGCCATCCTCGAAGAAGGGCAGGCCGTTCGCCGCCGCGTACGCCGTCGCGGCCTCCTTGGCAGCATCCAGATCGCCGCCGCCGACCACCAGCTCGGCGCCGAACCGCTCGAGCAGCGCAAGCTTCGACGCGCTCGCGCCGTGCGGGACGAACACAACCGCCGTCATCCCCTCGCGCGCCGCCGCCCAGGCGGTGGCGGCTCCATGGTTGCCCGTTGACGCGGTGACCACGGTGGTGGCGCCGCTTCGGCGGTACTGGCCGAGCGTCGGCAGTGCGCCCCGCCACTTGAAGGCCCCCAGCTCGTGCTCGTCCTCGCGCTGCAGCAGCAGCCGGTGGCCGGGCAGCAGGTCGGGCGGGGCGAGCTCGAGGCGGGCGATTCCGATCAGCCCCCTCTCACAGCGCCGACCGCATCTCCTCGGCAAATGCGAGCACGTGCGCCCGGGCGATCGCCCGCGCCTGCTCGGCATCACGGCTGCGGATCGCCTCCAGTAGCTCGCGATGCTCGCGCATGCGATCCTCGAGCGGTGGCAGCCGATCCCAGGTGAGGTGCCAGATCCGCAGCGACATGTTGAGGTAGCGGTCGAGGTCCTGGGCCAGGTAGGGGTTTCGGGCGCAGCGGTAGATGAAGCGATGCACCCGGGCGTCCAGCCCGATCAGCGAGCGCTGGCTGGATTCCGCAGACCGCAGCGTCGCAATCAGCTCCGCGGCCTCGCGACGGTCGTCATCATCCGCCAGCTCCGCCGCGCGCTCGGCGGCGTGTGCCTCCAGCTGCACCCGCACATCGGTGATGTCGGACAGGCTGGTGATGTTGATCGCCGCCGCGAACGTGCCGCGACGCGGGTACACGACGACCAGCCGTTCCAGCGCCAGCCGCCGCACCGCCTCGCGGACGGGAGTGCGGCCGACGCCCAGCTCACGCGTCAGCGCCTCCTCGTCGATCGGCGCTCCGGGCGCGATCTCGAGCGAGACCAGGCGGTCGCGAAGCGCCGCGTATGCGCGGTCGGAGAGCAGCTCGGGTGGAAGTTGCAGGGCGGACATGGTTCTGATATATGAGTTGTTTACCAGACCCGGGCACCCCATTGCAACCTCGAGCGGAGACGACATGAGCGACCTGCCACCCACCGCCCGCGCCGTCGTGATCGGCGCCGGCATCGTCGGAAACAGCCTCTGCCATCACCTGGCGGAGCTGGGTTGGCGCGATCTCGTGCTGCTCGACAAGGGCCCGTTCCCCAACCCCGGCGGCTCCACCGGCCATGCCTCCAACTTCATCTTCCCGGTCGACCACTCCAAGGAGATGACCGCGCTGACGCTGGACAGCATGCGCCAGTACAGCGAGCTGGGCGTGTTCACGGAGAGCGGCGGGATCGAGGTCGCCCGCACCGAGGAGCGGATGCAGGAGCTGCACCGGCGGATGTCCTCGGCGCACGCCTGGGGCGTGGATCGCGTGTCGATGGTGACGCCGGCCGAGATCAAGCAGATGGTGCCGTTCATCGACGAGACGATCCTGGTGGGCGGCTTCTCGTCGCCCGGTGTCGGCGTGGTCGACTCGCTGCGTGCCGGCACGATCATGCGCGAGGGAGCCGTGAAGGCGGGGGCACTGACCGTCTCGGCCAACACCGAGGTGCTGGGGATCGACGTCGAGCGCGGCCGCGTTCGCCGGGTGCGCACCACCCGCGGCGACATCGAGAGCGAGATCGTAGTGGTGGCCTGCGGCGTGTGGAGCCCCGCGATCGCCCGCATGGCGGGAGCATCGATCCCGCTCACCCCGGCGGTGCACCAGATGATCGACATCGGGCCGGTGCCCCGTTTCGCCAGCTCGACCCGCCACATCGAGTACCCGATCGTGCGCGACATGGACACCTTCATGTACGAACGCCAGGATGGCATCGGGCTCGAGATCGGCTCCTACGCCCACCGCCCGATCCTGCACGACCCCGAGGAGATCCCCTCGATCGAGCAGTCGGCGCTCTCGCCGACCGAGTTCCCGTTCACGCAGGCCGACTTTGACCAGCAGATGGAACATGCGCTGGAGCTGATGCCGGAGATCGTCGGCGACGAGAGCGTGGGCGTGAAGTACGCGATCAACGGGCTGCTCTCGCTGACGCCGGACGGGATGCCGCTGCTGGGCGAGACGCACGAGGTGAAGGGCCTGTGGTCGTGCGCGGCCGTGTGGGTCAAGGAGGGCCCCGGCATCGCCAAGTCGGTGGCGGAGTGGATGGTGCACGGCGAGTCCGAGATCGACCTGCACTCGTCCGACATCGCCCGCTTCTGGGAGCACCAGAAGACGCGTGCGCACATCCGCGCCCGCACCTCGGAGGCGTTCAACAAGACCTACGGCATCGTCCACCCCTCTGAGCAGTGGGCGTCCAACCGCAACGTGCGGCTGGCGCCGTTCCACGCCCGCGAGCAGGAGCTGGGCGCGGTGTTCTTCGAAGCCGCCGGCTGGGAGCGGCCGCAGTGGTATGAGTCGAACGCTCCGTTGCTCGAGGAGTACGGCGACCGCGTCACCCGCCGCGAGGCCGAGTGGGATGCGCGCTGGTGGTCTCCGATCATCAACGCCGAGCACCTGGCGATGCGCGACCGCGCGGCGATGGTTGACCTGTCCGCTTTCACCATCTTCGACGTGCTCGGCCCGGGCGCGCTGGAGGCAGTCCAGAAGGTCTCGCTGCGGCAGATGGACGTGCCGATCGGCCGCGTCGTCTACACGCCGGTGCTGTCGCAGGGCGGCGGCTTCAAGGCCGACCTCACGATCATGCGCCTGGACGACGAGGTGTTCCGGGTCGTCACCGGCGGCGCCCATGGCCCGGCCGACCGCAAGTGGTTCGCCGACCACCTGCCCGAGGATGGAAGCGCCCAGATCGCCGACCTGACGTCGGCCTGGACGACGCTCGGCCTGTGGGGCCCGCGCGCCCGCGACATCCTGTCGGCCGTCACGCGCGACGACGTCTCGCACGAGGGCTTCCCGTTCGGCCGCTGCCGCACGATCGAGGTCGACACCCTGCGGGTGCTGGCCTCGCGCATCTCCTACGTAGGCGACCTGGGCTGGGAGCTGTACGTGCCGATCGAGGAGGGCGAGAAGCTCTGGGACATGATCTGGGAGGCCGGCCGGCCGCACGGGGTCGTGCCCGCCGGAATCGGCGTCTACGGCACCACCGGGCGGCTCGAGAAGTGCTACCGCGCCTACGGCTTCGAGCTGGAGAGCGAGTACAACGTGTGCGAGGCGGGCATGGCGTGGGGCCCCAAGGTGAAGGACGAGGACTTCGTCGGCAAGGAGGCGCACGTGCGACATCGCGACGAGGAACCGGCGACGGTGATGTGCACGCTGACCGTGGACGACCACACCTCGGCCTCCGGCGTCAAGCGCTACATGCAGGGGCGCGAGCCGGTCCAGACCCGCGACGGAAAGCCGCTCACCGACAGCAAGGGACGCCGCTCCTACGTGACCAGCGCCGGCGCCGGCCCGTCGGTGGGAAAGCACCTGCTGATGGCCTACCTCCCGCCCGAGCACGCCGTCGTGGGCGAGCAGCTGGCGGTCGAGTACCTGAACGAGCGCTACCCGGTGACCGTCGCGATCGCCGGATCGATGCCGATCTTCGATCCCGAGAACGAGCGGATCCGCTCGTGAACATCCTGGTCTGCGCAAAGCGCGTTCCCATGACCGGCGGCACGATCGTGCTCACCCCCGACGAGCAGGCGATCGAGACGCGGCACCTGGGATTCACGATCAGCCCGCACGAAGAGTGCGGCGTCGAGGAGGCCGTGCGGCTGATCGAGGCGCAGGGCGGCGAGTCGGCCGTGCTGACGCTGGGCCCGGCCGAGGCCGAGGAGCAGCTGCGCGACGCGATGGCGCTTGGCATCGACCGCGCCATCCTGCTTCAGACTGACGAGGAGTACGACGGCCAGGCCACGGCCGCCGCGATCGTCGATTCGATCCAGGCCGAGCGTGAGGCCGGTGTCGAGTACGACCTGATCTTCTTCGGCAACGAGTCGGCCGATTCGGGCAACTACCAGGTCGGCATCCGGGTCGCACACGCGCTGGGCTGGCCCTGCGTGACCGGCGTCAAGGGCGTGACCGTGGCCGGCGGCCGGGCGCGGCTGGAGCAGGAGGCGGCGTCCGGACGCGACGTCTACGACGTGCCGCTGCCGGCCGTCGTCACCGTCAAGGAGGGGCTGAACCTGCCCCGCTACCCCTCGGTGCCGGGCCGGCTGCGGGCGAAGCGAAAGCCGCTCGACACGCGCACCCCGTCGCGTCGCGAGGCCGGAGTCGAGAAGCTGCGGCTGAAGCTGCCGCCCGGCCAGGGCAAGCAGGCCGAGATGCTCGGCCACGGGCCCGAGGCGGCGCCCGCCGTGGTCGAGGTGCTTCGCCGGGCGGGGCTGGTGGCATGACGCTGGTCTACGTCGAGCACCAGGACGGCCGGCCCGACGACGTGTCGCTGCAGGCGATCGCGCTGGCGCGCGGCCTCGCCGGCGGCGATCCGCTGGACGCGCTGGTGGCAGGGCCGGGCGCGGCCGAGGCGGCAGCCTCGCTGGGCGCTCACGGCGTCGCCCGTGTGCACCTCGCCGACCACGAGTCGCTCGCCGGCCACGCCCCGGTCGCCCTCGGCCGCTGCATCGCCGAGCTGATCGAGCGGCTGTCGCCGGCCGCCGTGATCGCCGCGGGAAGCGAGCGGGGCAACGAGGTGATGGCGCATGCCGCGGCGATCACCGAGCTGCCGCTGGCCGCCAACTGCATCGCCGCCGAGCCGGGAGATCCGCTGACCGTGACGCGCGTTCGCTGGGGCGGCAGCCTGCTCGAGGAGGCGCGCGTCCACGGCCGCGTCAAGCTGCTGACCGTGATGCCTCACACCGTCGAGGCGGCCGAGACCGGCGGCGGACCGGCGGAGGTCGAGCGGTTCACGCCGGCGCTGAGCGACGCCGATCTGATCGTGCGGGTGGTGGAGCGAGTGGTCGAGGAGACCGGCGGCGGCGTCTCGCTGGCCGACGCGAAGTTCGTGGTCAGCTGCGGCCGCGGCGCCGGATCCCCCGAGGGCTTCGCGCCAGCCGAGGAGCTTGCCGCGCTGCTGGGCGGCGCGGTCGGCTGCTCGCGCGCCGTCACCATCGCCGGGTGGCGCTCGCACACCGATCAGGTCGGCCAGACCGGCACAAAGATCGCGCCCGAGGTCTACCTGGCATGCGGCATCAGCGGCGCCACCCAGCACATGGCCGGGTGCAAGGGCGCGAAGCGGATCATCGCCGTCAACATCGACCCCGAGGCTCCGATCATCGCCAACGCCGACTACGCCGTGATCGGCGACCTGCACGATGTGATCCCGGCCATCACGGCCGAGCTGCGAAAGGCGGGCACGGGATAGAGCCGCTTGCCCTGATCGCGCTGCTGGCTGCACTGGCCGCGGGTGGAGGCATCTTCGCCCGCCGCGCGCTGCTGCTGGTGCGGATCATGCGCCTCGGCCAGCCCGCCCCGCGGTTCGACCAGCTCCCGCAGCGGGTGCGCCAGGAGGCGGTGGTCGCCCTCGGCCAGCGAAAGATCCTGCAGCGGCTCGGCCCGGGGCTGATGCATGCGCTGATCTTCTGGGGCTTCATCGTGCTGTTCCCGACCATCATCATGGCCATGATCGGGGCGGTCGACCGCGAGGGCAGCCTGCCCTGGCTGGGCTCGCAGGGCTGGTTCGCCTTCCTGGTCGACCTGTTCGCGCTGCTGGTGCTGCTGAGCGTGTGCGCCGCCTTCTACATCCGCAAGGTGCAGCGCCCGGCCCGATTCGAGGGCAGCCACCTGGGCGAGGCCGACCTGATCCTCGCGATGATCGCGGGCATCGTGACGACGCTGCTGCTCTGGCACGCGTCGCGGATCGCCCTGGGCCTCAACGAGTGGCCGGCGGGCTGGTCACCCGTGTCCGACGCGCTCTCCGGGCTGTTCGGAGACGGCTCGGTCACGAAGGTGCTGGAGCGCGCCTTCGTGTGGGCGCACGTGCTGATCATCCTCACGTTCCTCGCCTACCTGCCGCACTCCAAGCACCTGCACATTGCCACCGCGGCGGCGAACGTCTTCTTCACGCGCACGCGCGCGCGTGGGCGCCTGGAGCCGCTGCGCTTCGACGGGCCCGAGGACGAGATGCGCTTCGGGGCCGGGACCGTGGCGGACCTGACCTGGAAGCAGACGCTCGACACCTTCTCCTGCACCGAGTGCGGGCGC
Organism: Gaiellales bacterium; assembly: GCA_033856955.1. Taxonomy (GTDB): domain Bacteria; phylum Actinomycetota; class Thermoleophilia; order Gaiellales; family JAICJC01; genus JAICYJ01. Next base: position 207 of record JAWVDZ010000432.1, on the reverse strand, counting down.
TGCCAGGACGTCTGCCCGGCCTTCGCGACGGGCAAGGAGCTCTCGCCCAAGCTGCTGATCATGGCGCTGCGCGACCAGGTCTTCGCCGACGGTCCGCCGCTGCTGCGCGGCGAGGAGGGCTTCGAGGCGGCGCCGCTCGTCCCCGGAGCGGTGAGCGACGACGTCGTCTGGGACTGCGTGACCTGCGGCGCCTGCGTGCGCGAGTGT
>JAWVDZ010000431.1:0-3653 GCA_033856955.1 Gaiellales bacterium | reverse complement strand
TCGATCGACACGCCCAGGCTGCTGCTGCTCTCGGGCATCGGGCCGGCGGACGACCTGCGGGCACTCGGCATCGAGCTCCAGCACGACCTGCCCGGCGTGGGCGAGAACCTGATCGACCACCCGGAGTCGATCATCATCTGGGAGCTGAACCGGCCGCTGCCGCCGGAGGGCGTGATGGACGCAGACTGCGCGCTGTTCGTGAACCGGCTCGGCAACGACGACCGGCCCGACCTGATGTACCACACCTATCAGCTGCAGTTCACGTTCAACACGGAGCGGCTCGGCTACCCGGTGCCCGACGATGTCATCTGCATGACTCCCAACATCCCCCGGTCACGCTCCGTGGGGCGGATGTGGCTGCTGTCGAAGCACCCGGACGTGAAGCCGGCGCTCGACTTCCGGTACTTCACCGACCCCGAGGGCTACGACGAGCAGACGATCGTTGACGGCCTCAAGATCGCGCGCGACGTTGCGGCGACCGAGCCGTTCAAGAGCTGGCTCAAGCGCGAGGTGGCGCCGGGACCGGACATCACCAGCGACGCCGACCTGTCGACCTACGGCCGGGCCGTGCACCATACCGTCTACCACCCCAGCGGAACCTGCAAGATGGGCGCCGCCTCGGACGACACCGCCGTGGTCGACCCGCAGCTTCGCGTGCGCGGCGTCGAGGGACTGAGCATCGCGGACGGATCGATCTTCCCCTCCATGCCGACCGTCAATCCGATGGTGGCGACGTTCATGATCGGCGAGCGGAGCGCCGACATGGTGCGCGCCCGAAACGCGTGACGACCTAGATCGGATCGACGGCCTCGTCCACCATCCGCGTGCCGCCGACCAGCCAGCGACGTCCCGCCCAGCGCGCCATTCCGGCGGCGAAGCGGATCCAGATGAACGCCGACAGCCCGATCCAGATCCCCGTCAGGCCCCAGCCGAAGTGCGCCGTCGCGAGCGAGAGCGGCAGGTAGCCGAGCAGCGCCGCCGCCACGGTGACGTTGCGCATGAACCGCAGGTCGCCGGCGCCCAGCAGCACGCCGTCGAGCGCGAACAGCACGCCGTTGACCGGCATCATCAGCACCAGCCAGGGCCACAGGTGGGCGGCCTGGCCGCGAACCGCCGAGTCGCCGGAGAAGATCGCCGGCAGCAGCGAATGGCCCCCCGCCAGCACGGCGGCGAAGGCCAGCCCGAGGCCCAGGCCGGCCACCAGCAGCCGTCGGGCGAGCCGGGCGGCGACGTCGATCGAGTGTGCACCCAGCAGCCGGCCGATCAGCGCCTGGGCGGCGATCGCGGTCGAGTCGAGGAAGAGCGCGCAGAACACCCAGATCTGCGCGCCGATCTGGTGTGCTGCAAGCTGGGCGTCGCCCATCCGTGCGGCGACCCCAGCTGCGACGGTGAACGCGGCGAAGAACGCCAGCGTGCGCACCGAGAGGTCGCGAGCCGCCCGAAGCTGCATCCGGATCCGCGGCCAGCTCGGCACCAGCGGCGCTCCCCGCCGCACCAGCAGGCCGAGGAAGAGCAACCCGGAACCGGTCTGCGCCACCACGTTCGCGATCGCGGAACCCTCGATGCCGAAGCCGAGCCCGCGGATCAGCAGCAGCGAGAGGCTGATGCTGGCGAGGTTGGCAACCGCCAGCACGTAGAGCGGCGTGCGCGTGTCCTGGAACCCGCGCAGCCAGCCCTGCGCGGCGGCGGTAACGAGCACGAACGGCGAGCCGAGCGCGGCGATCCGAAGCCACGACAGGCCCTCCGCCGCGGCCGGCGTCGAGCCGCCCGCCACCAGATGCACCGCCGGCGCCGCCAGCAGCTCGATCGCGACCACCATCACGGATCCCATCGCCAGCGCGAGCCAAGTCGCCTGCACGCCGACGTCGAGCGCGGCAGGCAGGTTGCCCGCGCCGTACAGCCGCGCCGCACGTGAGGTCGTGCCGTACTCGAGAAAGGTGGTGAAGCCGAGCAGCTCGCTCAGGAGCAGGCCGGCGACCGCCAGCCCTGCCAGCGGGACGGTGCCGAGGTGGCCGACGATGGCGGTGTCGCCCAGCACGTAGAGCGGCTCCGCGATCAGCGCGCCAAGCGCCGGCAGCGCGAGGGCCAGCACCTCCCGATCGCGGGGCATCTGGCCGGTCGTCTCCACCGGCAGAGTGATAGCAGAGCGCCGGCCAACGGCAATCCCAGCCACCGCGAGGTACTCTCTTGACGTCCATATCCGTAAGTGGTAGCTTACGTAAGCGATGACTTACGCAGCTGCCATGGACGCACTCGGCGACCCCACCCGACGGGCGATCTTCGAGCGCCTCAAGGGCGGCGCGCGCGCGGTGGGCGATCTGGCCGGCGAGTTCCCGGTCAGCCGGCCGGCCGTCTCGCAGCACCTCAAGGTGCTGAAGCGGGCCGGGCTGGTGCGCGACCGCCGCGCCGGCACCCGCCGGCTATACGAGCTCGACCCGCAGGGACTGGAGGAGCTGCGCAGCTATCTGGAGACGTTCTGGCAGACAGGGCTGGCCGACTTCAAGCAGGCAGCCGAACAGCACAGGAAGGGGAGCGGATCATGAGCACCAGCCAGCTCGACACCTCGGCGATCACAAAGTCGATCGTGGTCGAATGCGGCGTCGACCACGCCTTCGAGATCTACGCCAACCGCATGACCGAGTGGTGGCCGCTTCACACCCACTCCATCCATCGGGCGAGCGCCGAGCGGGTCGTGATGGAGGGCCGCGAGGGCGGCGAGCTGTACGAGCTGTCCGCCACCGGCGAGAAGGCGCACTGGGCGCGGGTGACCGCGTGGGAGCCGCCACACCGGCTGATGCTGGCGTGGAAGGTGAACCCCGAGGCGCCGGCCGAGACTGAGGTCGAGGTGCGCTTCACCGCCGAGGCCGAGCGGCGTACCCGGGTCGACGTCGAGCATCGAAACTGGGAGCTGCTGGGAGCCGAGCGCGGCGCCGAGGCGCGAGCCAGCTACGACGAGGGCTGGCTGCCGGTGCTCGAGCTGTACAGGGCAGCTGCGGGCCGGCCGGCGATGTGATCGCACGTTCGCCTGTTTGGATCCCGTGGCGGTAGGCTTGCGTCCATCCATTGCGAATCGGAGGTGGACGATGTCAGAGCTCGACCGCATGATCGAGGCCAACCGCCGCTATGCGGAGGCATTCAAGGACGGAGACAAGCCGATGCCACCGGCCCGGCGCGTGGCGATCCTGACCTGCATGGACGCCCGCATCCATCCCGAGCCGGCGCTGGGACTGGCGATCGGTGATGCGCACATGATCCGAAACGCCGGCGGCCGCGCCTCCGACGACGCCATCCGCTCGCTGATCATCTCGTCGCGGCTGCTCGGCACGAACGAGTTCGCCGTGATCCATCACACCGACTGCGGCATGGAGACGTTCTCGAACCAGCAACTGCGGGAGAAGCTTGCGGACGAGGCCGGCACGGACGCCTCCGACATCGACTTCCTGCCCTTCTCGGACCTGCGCCAGAGCGTCAGCGACGACGTGCACCGGATCATCGACACACCTCATCTGGACGACGCGATCGCGGTCTCGGGCTACATCTACGACGTGCATTCGGGGGCGCTGGAGCTGGTGGTGCCGGCGACGACGCGGGCGACCGCGTAGCTGCCTACGACCGTACGAGCGGCTTGTACTTGATGCGGTGCGGCTGGGCGG
>JAWVDZ010000430.1:0-3067 GCA_033856955.1 Gaiellales bacterium | reverse complement strand
TACCAGGTGCAGACCGGCGACACGCTCTGGTCGATCGCCGCGACCCGCTACTCCGGCTCCGACATCCGCGCGGCGATCTACGACATCCGCCATGCCAACAACCTCTCGACCTCGACGATCACCGTCGGGCAGCGGCTGGTGCTGCCGTGAGCGCCGCCCAGGTGATCTCCCTTGACGAGTGGAGGGCACGGAATCCGCACGCCGGCCGGTTCGGGGACGGCCCCGAGGATCCGCCTCCATTCACTCCGGCGCTTCGCCTCGTCGAGCCCGACGAGCAGCCCGGAGATGTGTTCCGGCTCGACGTGTTCCTCTCCCGTGCACGTCTCGTCCTGGCCGACGGCCAGGACGAGAGCCGGCCCACGCTGCACGCCGTACCTGCCAGCTAACCAACCACCCACGTAAGATCATGGCGTGGATCTCGATGTGCTCTTCGTGGGGACGGCCGGCGCGGTGCCGACGGCGCTGCGCGGACCCGCGGCGTACCTGGTGCGGCGCGGCGGCGAGCGGCTGCTGATCGACTGCGGCGAGGGCACGCAGCGCCAGCTGCTGCGCTCCGTGGCCGGGCTGCCCGACATCGACCTGGCACTGATAACGCACCTCCACGCAGACCACGTGCTGGGGCTGCCGGGAATGCTGAAGACGTTCGGCCTGCGGTCTCGCGAGGCTCCGCTGACGATCTACGGGCCGCCCGGCCTGAATGCGCTGATGTCGATCCTGGGGCGGGTCGTCGGACGGCTGCCGTACCCACTCGAGCTGGTCGAGCTCGAGGCCGGCGCCACGATCGAGCGCGACGGCTACCGGATCGAGCCCTTCGCCACCGACCACCGTGTCCCCAGCCTCGGTTACGCGCTGTGCGAGCACATCCGGCCGGGGCGCTTCGACGCAGAGACGGCGGCGACCCTGGGCGTGCCGTTCGGCCCGCTGTGCGGCGCGCTGCAGCGAGGGGAGGACGTCACGCTCGCCGACGGCAGCACGGTGACCGCGGCCCAGGTGATGGGCCCGCCGAGGCCGGCGCGGCGGATCGTGTTCTCGGGTGACACCCGCCCATGCCCGGGAACGCTGGAGGCGGCCGCCGGGGCCGACCTGCTGATCCACGAGGCCACGTTCCTGGACGACGAACTCGCGCGCGCCCAGGAGACGGGGCACAGCACCGCCCGCCAAGCCGCCGAGCTGGCCGCCACGGCACAGGTGTCCCTGCTGGCGCTGACACACCTGTCGACCCGCTACACCGGCGGGCAGATCCGCGACGAGGCGCGCAGCGTCTTCGAACAGACGGTGGTGCCGCGCGATCTCGACCTGATCGATCTGCCCTTCGCCGAGCGTGGGCTGCCGCGGCTGGTGCGCGGCGACGGCCGCGAGCCCGTGGCAACGGCGTCCCCGAGCTGATGGACTTCGCCCCGATGGCGGCCCGCTACGACGAGCTGCGGCCGGCGTCACCTGACCTGGCCGAGGTGACCTTGGCCGAGCTCGAGGGCGCCCGCCGGTTGCTCGACGTGGGCTGCGGCACCGGCCGGTTCGCGGTTCTTGCGGCCGAGCGGCTGGGGGCGCGGGTGTGGGGGATCGATCCGTCGCCGGAGATGCTCGCGCGGGCGCGCGCGCGAGGCGCCCGCGGCTGTGGCTGGAAGCAGGCCACCGCCGAGCGGCTGCCGTTCAAGGACGGCTGGTTCGTCGCCGTGCACGCCCTCCTCGTGCTGCACCTGGTCGAGGACCGGTCGCAGGCGATCGCGGAGATGCTGCGCGTTCTGGACACGGCCGGCCGGCTCGTGATCGTCTCGTTTCGGCCCGAGCACTTCGACCGCTTCCACCTCGCGCCGTACTTCCCGTCGCTGGTCGAGATCGACCGCGCCCGGTTTCCCGACCCGGGGCTGTTGGAGCGCGAGCTGCTGGAAGCGGGACTGGACGAGGTCTCGGAGCGCGCGGTGCGCGGACACCTGCGGCTGGAGCCGGCCGAGCTGCTCGAGCGGGTGCGCGGACGCTACATATCGACCCTGCATCTGCTGGGCGAGGACGAGTACCAGAGCGGGCTGGAGCGGCTGGAACGCGACATGGCGGGGCGGACCGCCGCCGTCGAGGCCGAGCTCGTGTGGTCGCTGACGGTCGGCCGCAGAGCCGCGAATCCGTACACACACCTCAGCCGCAGCTAACAGCGCCCTAACATCGAGCGCCGATGTTAGAGCGTGATGACTCGCCCCCGAATCCGTATCCCATTGGTCGCGATTTCGGCCGCCGCCGTGCTCACCTGCTCGGGCGGCGCGCCCGCAACCGTGACCACCGCGGGGGCGGCCACGCCGGCCGTCGGCAGCTCCTGGGCGCGTCCCGCCATGAGCAATCCGATCGTGATCCGGCTGCACGTCGGCTCCGACTCGCTGCACCTCAACGACAACCGCGACTACATCCTCAAGATGCCCGCGGTGAAGAAGCTCGGGCCGCTGTTCATCCGGGGCGGCCGCAACGTGCGGATCATCGGCGGCGTGATGTCGACCAAGGTGAAGGGCCCGAACATCGTGATCATGGACGACTCCGGCACGCACGTCGGGCGCATCGTCCACATCGAGGGCGTTGTGATCAACGGCACCAGCGGAGTCCCCTCCGACGGCATCAAGATCAAGGCGCCAAAGACGGTCGTCCAGCTCGAGAAGGACCGCATCATCGGACTGTGGGGCACGCTGTCCGGATACCACGCCGACGTGGTGCAGCCGGGCGGCGGCGTCAAGCTGCTGCGGATCGACGGCTTCACCGGCTCGAGCCACTACAACAACTTCTACTTCCGGCGCGAGACCGACCCGCTCAAGCCCGCGATCGGCCAGGTCGTGATCAGGAACGCCAACATGTTCGGCTACTCCAACCCGGCCGTGCCGCATCACACGCTGCGGGGGATCTCGATCGGAACGCAGTCAAACCCGCCGTCAGACGATTCGCAGATGATCAACTGCAAGATCACGAGTCCACTGGTGCTGCAGAACTTCTGGGTCACTCCGCCGCCCGGCGTGCGGGCCGCCCAGTTCGTCTACCCGCACGACCGCATGAAGGGCTCGGCAGCCTGGTGCGACGCGAAGTACGCGTCGGG
>JAWVDZ010000429.1:0-5838 GCA_033856955.1 Gaiellales bacterium | reverse complement strand
GTAGGCGCCGCCGGCCGAGTGGGGATGCGTGGCCTCCCAGTACTCCACCGTCCATCGCGTGATCGCGTCGGCGTTGGCCGGGTCGCGGTCGACGCCGACGATCACCTCGGCAAAGTTCACATCGCGGTAGCTGAACGCGGTGTCTGACGAGGCAACGTCGTGCACCGCACCGTCGATCGGATACAGATGCATGGTCGACTGGCCGGCCGGCATCTTCTCGCCGAACTCGACGTGGCGCTCGATCGCCTCGTCGGACAGCTCTCGCACGAAGTCCGCCCTCCAGTACCACTGGTGCCCCTTCGGATACAGCGGGTCGAAGAACCCCTGAAGCGCCGGGTACGGCATCTCACCGACGCCGTGCAGCAGCGGGTTGCCAACCGCCAGCATCGGCGCCATGTCCGCCGCCGCCTGCTCGGAGGTGCCGGTATGGCACCACACGATGCCGGCCACCTTGCGGCCGTGCAGCTCCTCCGGAAACGCCGGCACCGGCGGCACGGTGGCGAAGGCGAAGAAGCCGTTCAGCTCCCTCGGCGCCGCGGCGATGAACGGGCCGTAGGCGCGCAGCACCTCCGCCGACTCCTCCAGCGGCCAGAACGTCGGCCCGGCCTGGACGATGTTGACCGGGTGCATCCGGAACAGGAACGACGTGACGACGCCGAAGTTGCCGCCGCCGCCGCGGATCGCCCAGAACAGGTCCGGGTTCTCGTCCTCGCTGGCCTTGACCCGAGAGCCGTCGGCCAGCACCATCTCGGCCTCCAACAGGCTGTCGATGCTGAGGCCGTACTTGCGAGCGATGTGGCCGATGCCCCCGCCCAGCGTCAGGCCGCCGACGCCGGTGGTGCCGATGATCCCGCAGGGCGTGGCCATGCCGACCTCGTGCGTCGCCTGGTCGACCTCGCCCCACGTGCAGCCGCCGCCGACGCGAACGGTGCGGTTGGCGGCATCGACATCGATCTGCTTCATCTTCGAGAGGTCGATCACGACCCCGTCGTCGCACACTCCCAGGCCGCCGCCGTTGTGTCCTCCGCCGCGCACCGCCAGCAGCATGTCGCGCTCACGCGCGAAGCCGATGACCGCGACAACGTCCTCCGGGGTGGCGCAACGCGCGATCAACGCCGGGCGGCGATCGATCATCGCGTTGTAGACCTGGCGCGCCTCGTCGTAGCCGGCGTCCTCAGGCCCCACCAACTCACCGGAGAACCCCGCCAGCTCCTGTTGAGCCGCGGTGGTGATGGTGCTGGTGCTCATACTGGACCCCCGTCCAAGTGGTTATCGAAAGTCTCTCACACACGAGCCCCATGCGTTCGCGGATTTTTGGCCCTCGGGCGTCGCTATCATCGCCCTCCAGATGGCGGTCGATCGACACCCCCCGGCGGTCGTGGCACGCACCGCCACGGCGGCCGACCTCGGCCGGCTGACCGACATCCTGTCCAGCTCGTTCTTCGGCGACCCGACCTGGGGCCCGCTGATGGGCGAGGGCGATCGCAGGCGGCGCGCGATGGACTCCCTGCTCGGCTTCTTCGCCAGCAGCGCGCTGCGCTTTCCGTGGGTGCTTCTGAGCGAGGCGGGCGAGTCAGCGGCGGTGTGGATCCCACCCGGCGAGGACGAGCTTGCCCCCGAAGACAACGAGCCGTTCGAGCGCCTCATCCACGAGCAGTGTGGAGACGGTGCCGCGGATCTGCTGGAGGCGCTGGAACGCTTCGAGCAGGCGCGTCCGCAGCGGCCCCACTTCTACCTCTCACTGCTGGGCACGCACGACGACAGCCGTGGCCGGGGCATCGGCATGGGGCTGCTGGCCGAGAGCCTTCGCCGCATCGACGTGCTTGGCATGCCCTGCTACCTGGAGTCGACCAACCCCGTCAACGACGCTCGCTACGGGCGACAGGGGTTCGAGCCGATGGGGTCGTTCACGGTGCCGACCGGTGCGGTGGTGACGACGATGTGGCGTGAGCCGAGGGGTGAAGCAGCGGCACCAGCGGCCGCCAGCCGGCCCTGAGCACCTCGACCAGCGAGGGAGGCGTGATCACTGTGGCGCGGCCGCCGGCCGGCCTCGGCTCGCCCGCCGAGTACCCGCCGGGCGACCAGGTCAGCAGCCGCTCGCCGGCCACCAGCAAGGGCCGGCCGGCGCGCAGCACGAACGTTCCGTCCGGCAGGCCGTCCAGCGCGGCCTCTCGCAGCCGCCGCGATCGCGTGGCGCCGTCCCAGCGCTCACGGTGCAGGGTGGCATCGATGGCGTCGGCTCCCTCGTCTGCTGGGTGCAGCGACTGCCAGATCTCACCGAGGCGCACGTAGTCCTCCCGCCGGCACAGCGCACAGGCCCGGTGGCCGGCCGCCATGGCGGCCGCCTCGTCGAGGAAGAACAGCTCCGTGAACCGGCCCGCCTGGAGCAGCGGGCGGCGCAGCCAGCCGCGGAACTCGAGCCGGCAGGCGATCCAGCGGCGGCCGTTGTGATGGCGGCGAATCCGGCCGTCACCATCGTGCAGGCAGCCGCGGTTGCCGTAGACGAGCCCGCGGCCGGCGTCCGCGATCAGATCGCCGAGCGGCGTGACTCGGTTCTGAAGCGGCCCGGCGCCCACGCGACGAGTGTATCCGGGGTGCTCCCGGCTCCGATCACGGAGGAGGCATACCGCCTCGCCGGTCCGATCGTGTGCCGGCGCGTCGGTAGAGGTCTAACAAGGTCTAAAAAGGCTAACGAAGTCTAACAAGGTCTAACAAGAATCGGGTATGCTGAGCTTCTTGACGAACCCTTTCCATCCCACGTTCGGAGCAAGCCCACCGCTGCTGGCGGGCAGAGACAGCCTGCTGGAATCGTTCGAGGAGGCAATCGAGGACGGTCCCGGCGCTTCCGGTCGTGCGACCCTTTACACCGGCGCGCGGGGATCCGGCAAGACGGTGATGTTGAACGCCGTCGAGGACATCGCCCGGCGGCATGGCTGGATCGTGGTCAGCGAAACCGCTTCGAAGGGCTTCATTAAGAGAATTGCGCGCGAGCATCTGCCGAGGCTTCTGGGCACGTTCGATCCCAATGCGGTTCGCACTCGGCTGACCGGCTTGACGACGCCCCTCATCGCCGGCGGCGCCACCTGGGCCACGGTGGAGAAACACATCGTGGAGATGGGCTTTCGAAGCCAGATAGAGCTGCTGACCGATCTGCTCGCCGACCATGAGACCGGACTGCTGATCACTCTCGACGAAATCCATCTCAACCGGATCGATGAGCTGCGCGAGTTGGCCACAGTCGTGCAACATGGATTTCGAGAGGATCGCGAGCTGTCGTTCGTTGGTGCGGGGCTGGCCTCATCGATCACCGACTTGGTGAACGACGAGGTGCTCACCTTTCTGCGACGGGCGGAGCGGCATACGCTCGGTTCGGTCGGGCTTACGGACGTCGAGCTTGCGATCCGCGAACCGGTCGAGGCGGCCGGCAGAGATTTCGCGAAAGGCGCGCTGGATGTGATGGTGAAGGGCACCCGGGGCTACCCGTTCCTGATCCAGTTGGTCGGTGCCCAGGCGTGGCGCCTTCACCCGACTGCGAAGCAGATCTCGCTCGACGACGCCCGGGAAGGCGTCGACCGAGCGCGCCGGCGGCTGGGGCCGCTGATCCACGAGCCGGCGCTGGCCGGTGTCTCGGGAGTCGCGAGGTCGTTCCTGCTCGCAATGGCGGAAGACGACGGCAGATCAAAGATGGCGGACGTCCAACGCCGTCTCGGCGTCGACAAGACATACGCGAGTCAGTATCGGTTGCGGCTGATGGCTGCCGAGCTGATCGAGTCTGCCGGACATGGCCACGTGGACTTCGCACTGCCGTATCTGCGGGAGTATCTCCGCGAGCAGAACACGGATCACAGCGCGGGCTGACAGCCGACAACGCTGGGTCCGACCCCGGCTACTCGACGGTGACGGTCTTGGCCAGGTTGCGTGGCTTGTCCACATCGAGGCCGCGGCGTCGAGCGATCGCGTAGGCGAGCTGCTGCAGCGGCAGGATCGCCAGGGCGGCCTGCAGCTCGGGCTCCGTCCTGGGCAGGTAGAGCACGTGCTCCGCGACGTTCTTGATCTCCTCGTTGCCATCGGTGGCGACGGCGATCACGTGAGCGCCGCGGGCGCGCACCTCCTCCACGTTTGAGATCACCTTCTCGTAGACGTGGTTGTCGGTCGCGACGACAACCACCGGCGTCGTGTCGTCGAGCAGGGCGATCGGCCCGTGCTTCATCTCTCCGGCGGCATAGGCGTCGGTCGGGATGTAGCTGATCTCCTTCAGCTTGAGCGCGCCCTCGAGCGCGATCGGCAGGCCGATGTTGCGGCCGAGGTACAGGAAGAACTCGTTCTGCCAGAACCGGTCGGCGATCGGCTCGACGGCCGCCGCGCGGTCGAGCGTCTTCTGCGCCAGGTCGGGCAACGCCCGCACCTCGGCCAGCAGCTTCTCCGCCCGGTCGGGCTCGATCTTGCCCCGCACCATGCCCAGCTTCAGCGCCAGCAGGTACATCAGAGTCACCTGCGAGGTGAACGTCTTGGTGGCGGCGACGCCGATCTCGAGCCCGGCCCGCGTGTAGAGCACCGAGTCGCAGTCGCGGGTCATCTGGCTACCGACCAGGTTGGTGATCGCGAGCACGTGGCCGCCCCGCGCACGCGCCTCCTTCATCGCCGCCAGCGTGTCGATCGTCTCACCCGACTGCGAGATCGCCACCACCAGAGTGTGATCGTCGATCACCGGCCGGCGGTAGCGCCACTCGCTGGCGATGTCCGATTCGGCCGGCAGGCGCGCCCACTCCTCCAGCAGGTAGCGCCCGATCAGCCCGGCGTGGTAGCTGGTGCCACAGGCCAGGATCACCACCCGCGAGATGTTGGTGATCTGCTCATCGCTGAGGTTGAGCCCGTCCAGCTGCAGCTCGCCGTGATACAGCCGCTCGCCGATCGTCTCGGCGATCGCGTCGGGCTGCTCGTGGATCTCCTTCAGCATGAACGTCTCGTAGCCCTGCTTCTCGGCGGCGTCGTCATCCCAGTCGACCGTCTCCACCGGCCGCTCGATCACGGCACCCGCACCGCTCATGAAGGTAGCTCCACCGGGCCGGGCGACCACGATCTCGTCATCCATCACGTACTGCACGCGACGCGTCTCGCGCAGGAAGGCCGGGATCGCCGACGCCATGAACGTCTCGCCGTCCCCCACGCCGACGACCAGCGGACACTGTCGGCGGGCGGCCAGGATCTCCTCCGGATGGTCGCGGTGCACGACGGCGAAGGCGAAGTGGCCGTGCAGCTCGTTGTAGGCATGCCGCACCGCCTCGACCAGGTCACCGGCGTAGTGCTCCTCGACCAGGTGTGCGATCACCTCGGAGTCGGTATCGGAGTGAAACTCGTGGCCGCCCTCGGCCAGCCGCCGCCGCAGGTGGACGTAGTTCTCGATGATGCCGTTGTGCACCACCGTCACTCCCGAGCCGTCACAGGCTTCGACCGGGTGGGCGTTTCCTTCCGTGACACCACCGTGGGTGGCCCAGCGGGTGTGGGCCACGCCCAGCGTCGCCGGACTGCCGTCAGGGCCGACGGCATCGCGCAGTGCCTGCACGCGGCCGACGCGGCGGGTGATCTCGACGCTGCCGTTGATCAGGCAAATGCCGGCCGAGTCGTAGCCGCGGTACTCGAGCCGCTCGAGCCCCGCCAGCAGCAGCTCCTTGCAGGGCCGCTCACCGACGTATCCGACTATGCCGCACATCTCTAGTTCACGCTACCGATCTCGGTTTGCACGACGCGCGCCAGGTGGGCGCAGATGCGCTCGCACTCGGCCTCGTCCTGAGCCTCGACCATCACGCGCACCAGCGGCTCCGTCCCCGATGCTCGCAG
>JAWVDZ010000428.1:0-5288 GCA_033856955.1 Gaiellales bacterium | reverse complement strand
GCCGCCTGCGGAGCAATGGCGCTGCTCTGCCTCAATCTGAACGACCTCGACGGGGCGATCGAGTGGGGCACCCGTGGGGCCGAATCGGCGCGCGTATTCGGCGCCGACGCTGTGATGGTGGATGCGATGATCAGTGCCGGCTTGGGCGAGGCCCTGCGTGATGGGCCGGGATCGACGGCAACGCAGGAAGAGGCGCTCTCGCTGGCGCGGGCAAAGGCGCTCGACGCGGAGATTCCACGCGCGTTGAACGGCCTGGCGTACCCAGCGGTGCTTCACCGCTCCCATGAGCTGGCGAACCGCTATCTCGAGGAGGGAATCGAGCACTGCGCTGAGCACGACCTCGATCTGTGGCGTCTCTCGATGCTCGGATTGAAGGCGCGTTCGCAGCTCAATCAGGGTCACTGGTCGGCCGCCGCTGAGATCGCCGGCCAGCTGATGGACGATGAACACGACTCGCCGACTCCGCGGCTCGAGGCTCTGCTGATCCTGGCGCTGATCCGATCGCGCCGCGGTGATCCGGGCGTTCACACGGCGTTGACCGAGGCGATGGAGCTGGCGCGACCGATGGACGAGATGGCCTGGATCCCGATCGGGAGCGCCAGGGCCGAGGTCGCGTGGCTTGAGGGACGAGAGGAGGATGTCGCCGAGGCGACCGATGCCGCGCTCGCGCTCGCCCTCGCGCGGAACGCTCCCTGGGAGGTCGGCGAGCTCGCCTGCTGGCGGCACCGTGCCGGCATCAGCGACCGGCTGTCCGTCGACGTGCCGGCTGCCTACGCGCTCGAGCTTGCCGGGCGCCACGAGGACGCCTCCGCTGCCTGGCGTGAGCTCGGCTGCCCCTACGAAGCCGCCTTCGTGCTCAGCCTGGCCCGTGAGCAGGACTTGATCGAGCGGGCGCACGCCGAGCTGCGCCTTCTCGACGCCCGTCCGGCTGCGGGGATCGTCGCCCGCCGGCTGCGTGAGAGCGGTGTTCGCGGCGTCCCCCGCGGCCCGCGGCAGGCAACGCTCGAGAACCCGGCCAACCTGACCGGTCGCGAGCTGGATGTCCTGGCGCTGGTAGCCGAGGGGCTGAGCAACGCGCAGATCGCAAAGCGCCTGTTCCTCTCACGCCGCACCGTCGACCACCACGTCTCCCAGATCCTGCGCAAACTCGGCGTGCCCTCGCGAGCGCGGGCGATCGTCGAGGCCACGCGTTTGGGGATCGGCACACCCACGGCGCATTCATCTAGGTAACGACCCGCCGGCAAATTGGGTAAGACCGCCGATTCGCGCCGCTCACCGGCCGCTTAGCCTCGATCGCGTCAACACGATTGGGGAGGGTGCGATGGAGACGTATGTGATTCTGCGCCGGGAGGGCTGGGGCACCGCCGACGAGCTGGAGGCCGCTGCGGCCCGTTCGACGGCCGAGGGCGACCGCACGCCCGAGGACATCCGCTGGATCCGAAGTTACGTGCTGGCGGAGCCGAACGGCGGGCTGGGCACCGTGTGCATCTACCAGGCCAGCAGTCCCGAGGCGATCCGCCGCCACGCGGAGGCCGCCGGCCTGCCCGTGGACGAGATCGTCCAGGTCGCCGACACGGTGATCGTCAGGCCCGACCCTGTCCCGGCCAGTGTCTGAACCGACGAAAGGGGGAGAACCATGCTGAGAACAAAATCGATGCTCGCGGCTGCGGTGTGCGCAGTCGCCATCGCGGGCGCCGGTGCAAGCGCCGCCTTCGCGGGCGAGGTGACCGGCCCTCCGGGCAGCGTCGGCAGTCCCGGCACGCCCAAGGACATGTCCCACGCAAACTCGATCTGCGCGTTCTCCGGACTGAACGACTACGTCAACGGCCCGACCGATTTCCACGTGCAGTCGTACGGTCAGGACGTCCGGGCGGGCCGCGCCGACCCGACTGACAAGACGCAGTTCTTCCCCGGCAACTCCTGCCAGGGCGGGAGCAACCCGTACCACCAGTAGCTGAGCTCAATGGAGGGCCCCGGCTCCCGGCGCCGGGGCCCTCCAATCCCCATCTGCCGGTAATCTCTCGTGGATGGCGATCCGTGACGCGGTGTGGAGGATTGACCAGGCGGTGGGGGACCGGGTGGCGGGGGCCGTTCGCGACCACCACGCCCGGCGCTTGCGGAAGATCGGCAAGGACGCGCTGGGCGCACCCGCCGGTGGCTGGGCGGTTGACGCACCGCCGCCCCGCGAGGGGAACGCGCTGGAGGTGTTGATCGACGGCGAGGTCGTTCTATCGCGGATCGTGGAAGAGATCCGCGCCGCGTCCTCGCACGTCCACATGACCGCGTGGTTCCTGTCGCCTGACTTCGTGATGGAGGCAGGTGATCCGCCGGTCGTCGTGCGGGACCTGTTGGCGGAGGCCGCGCGACGCGTCGAGGTGCGCGTCCTGATGTGGGCGGGTGCGCCGCTGCCGGTGTTCCGTCCCTCGCGTCGGATGGCGCGCAGCGTCCGAGACGAGCTGGAGCGGGCTGGCCCGCTGCGCTGCGCGCTCGACAGCCGCGAGCGCCCGCTGCACTGCCATCACGAGAAGACGATCGTGATCGACGACCGCGTGGCGTTTGTGGGCGGAGTCGATCTGACGTCGCTTGGCGGCGACCGCCGCGACTCTTCCAAACATCCCGCTCGCGCGGCGCTGGGCTGGCACGACGCAGCCACGCGCATCCACGGACCGCTGGTCGGCGATGTCGCCAGGCACTTCGCACTTCGCTGGCGGGCGGTCACGGGGGAGCAGTTGCCCGACCCGCAGCCGCCGGCGGCAGCCGGCGACGTCGCTGCGCAGTTCGTCAGAACCTGCCCGGAGCGGGTCTACCCGGCGCTTCCGCGCGGGGCGTTCGGGGTGCTGGAATCCTACGTGCGCGCGCTGCGCGCTGCCGAGCGTTTCGTCTACCTCGAGACCCAGTACCTGTGGTCATCCGAGATCGTGGCCGTGCTTGCGGACAAGCTGCGCCATCCGCCGAGCGGCCGCTTCCGCGTCGTGCTCGTCCTGCCCGCGAAACCCAAGGGTGGCGCCGACGACACGCGAGGAGCGCTCGGCGAGCTGATCGACGCCGACGCCGGTCGCGGTGGCGTGCTGGGCTGCTGCCTGTTCGCGCGTTCCGGCCAGGTCGCCGATCCGATCTACGTGCACGCGAAGATCGCGATCGTCGATGACCGCTGGCTGACCATCGGGTCAGCCAACCTCAACGATCACTCCCTGTTCAACGACACCGAGGTAAACGTGGTCACCCACGATCCCGCGCTCGCCCGCGAGACACGGCTCGCGCTTTGGGCCGAGCACCTCGAGTGCATGCCTTCGGACATCGGCGGCGACCCCACCGAGGTGATCGACGCTCGCTGGCGACCAATCGCCGAAGAGCAGCTCGATCGCCAGCGGCACGGCCGGCCTCTCACTCACCGGCTCGTGCGGCTCGAGCACATCTCCCGCCGCAGCGCCCGGCTGCTCGGCCCGCTTCAGGGGCTGCTCGTCGACGGCTGAGACGACGCTTCGCGCAGTGCCTCCTCGCGACTCTCAAACGTCGGCATCTTCTGCGTGAGGCCCATCAGGTCGAGCGACCTGCGAACGCGACACCTCTGGGGTGCGACGAGCAGCAGCGTCTCGCCCCGCTGCTGCTGCTTGATCAGCGCACCAATCACCGACGAGTCGACGAACACGGCGTCGCAGAAATCAACCACGACCGTCGTGCCGGTCTGCTCGATGCGATGGAGAGCCTGGTTGAGTGAGGAAGCCGTTGAGAGATCGTTCTCTCCAACCAGCCGCAGCAGCCAGAGGGATTCCCCCAGCTGCTCCGCCTCGGCCGTTCCCATGTCCCTGTCCACCATGACAACTCCTCTGGTTGACGAAGCCACCATCGCGCAGGTTGACGGTTCAACCTGACTGAAAAATACTGCCTGCGCAAGCGGAGTGCAAGCGCTGTGGAGCATGTTGCTCGGGGGCCGGAGATGGGTATTGCCGGGGCATGCAGCACGGGCTCAAGCGAGGGCTGGATGGCGGCAGGCGACCGCTTCGCATCGGGATGGTGGCGCCGCCGTGGATCTCCGTTCCGGCTCCCGACTATGGGGGCATCGAAGAGGTCGTGCGGCTGCTGTGCCAGGGGTTGATCGCCCGCGGACACGACGTGACGTTGTTCGCGGCGCCCGGATCGGAATCCGATGCCCGCGTCATCGAGGTGCTGGATGAGCCGCAGCCGGAACAGATCGAACTCTCGCTTGTCGAGGCCGCCCACGTCGGCTCCGTCTTCGATCGGATCGATGAAGAGCGGGCCGCCGGCCGCGGCTTTGACGTCGTTCACGACCACTGCCCGGCCGTGGCGCTGGCGATGGCCGATCGTGTACACGAGCCGTTTGTGCACACCTTGCACGGGCCCTTCGACGATCAGCGAACGGAGCTCTATCGCAGGCAGGGCCACAAGGCGACGCTG
The DNA here is from genome assembly GCA_033856955.1 of Gaiellales bacterium. Classification (GTDB taxonomy): domain Bacteria; phylum Actinomycetota; class Thermoleophilia; order Gaiellales; family JAICJC01; genus JAICYJ01. The sequence continues at coordinate 872 of JAWVDZ010000428.1, read as the reverse complement.
GTCGCGCTCAGCGAATCGCAGCGCTCGCAGGCGCCGGCGGGAGTCGACTGTCGGCACGTCGTGCCCAACCCGGTCGATCTGACCGAGTGGCCCTTCTCCCCACAGAAGGACGATTCACTCCTGTTTCTGGGCCGGATGGACGCGGACAAGGGGCCGCAGCGAGCGATCGACGCGGCCCTCCGGGCGGGGGTTCGATTGACGTTGGCCGGCCCCGTGCAGCCCGGTAGCGAGGAGTTCTTCGCCGCCGAGGTTGAGCCGAAGATCGACGGCGCCCAGGTGCGCTACGTCGGCTCGCTCGGCAGCGACGAGAAACGCACGGCATTCGCCCGCGCTCGGGGGCTGTTGATGCCGATCGAGTGGCCCGAGCCATTCGGACTCGTCATGGTCGAGGCTCTCGCGACGGGCACGCCCGTCATCGCCTTTGACCGGGGAGCAGCACCGGAGATCGTGATCGACGGCCAGAACGGATTCGTTGTCCAGGACGTCGACGAGATGGCGGCGGCGATCAGCCGCCTGGATGACATCGACCCGAACCGCTGTCGCGCGTCGGTCGCAGAGCGGTTCGACGTCGACGCGGTGTGCGCCGCGTACGAGCAGGTGTACGAAGAGGCGATCAGGCGCAGCACATCAGGCGGCCGACTCGCCGCTCGCTGAGCTCGACGAGGCGACGTCGATCAGCACCTTGCCGATCGCGGCGGCTTCGACGGCGCTGTGCGCGGCGGCGGTTTGCTCGAGCGGGAAGCGGTGCAACGGCAAGCCTGCGTCAGCCCCCACCTCGAGCACGCCGTCGGCGGCTGCCGCCGCGACGTCCGCCACCGCCGCGTCCTTGACCGCCGGCGGCACCGTGTAGACGAGCACGAACCGGTAGCGAA
>JAWVDZ010000427.1:0-2985 GCA_033856955.1 Gaiellales bacterium | reverse complement strand
ACAGCCCGCGCAGCAGCTCGACGTCGCGCAGCGTGTCGGCGCACTGCCAGTAGCCCTCATGGTGGTAGACCGCCAGCTCGCCGTCGCCTGCCAGCCGCTCCAGCGGCTCGTGCTCGAGGACGCAGTCGGGATCCGGCGACAGCCGCTCGAAGAAGCTGCGGTCGAAGACGAAGAATCCGCCGTTGATCCAGCCCGTGTCGGTCGGCTTCTCCGCGAACTGCCGCACCCAGCGGCCGTCGGCGACCAGCTGGCCGAAGCGGGCCGGCGCGTGCACGCCGGTGACCGTCGCCATCCGCCCGTGCGAGCGGTGGAACTCCACCAGCTTGGTGACGTCGATGTCGGCCAGTCCGTCACCGTAGGTCACCAGCACCAGGTCGGAGTCGCCCAGGTAGGGCTCGATCCGCTTCACCCGGGCGCCGGTCATCGAGCCGTCGCCGGTGTCGGCGCAGGTGACGCGCCAGGCATCGCCGGCGGTGCCGGTGTATTCGGCCAGCCCGCTCTTGAGGTCGAAGGTGACGTCCGAGTTGAGCAGCTGGTAGTCGAGGAAGTAGCGCTTGATCATCTGGCCGCGATGGCCCAGGCAGAGGATGAAGTCGCAGAAGCCGTGGTGGGCGTAGCCCTTCATGATGTGCCAGAGCAGCGGCCGTCCACCGACCTCGACCATGGGCTTTGGCCGAAACTCGGTCTCTTCGCGCATGCGGGTGCCCTGACCCCCGCACAGCAGGACGACTTTCACGCTCATGCCGCCGTCATCGGCACCGATCTCTACCTCTTAAGACTGACCCTGAAGTCCTCAATTTCACCCGCCGAGCGCCGATACCGCGGGTCGATGACCCCCTCCGTCGATCAGATCCTTGCGCTCGTCAGCGAGCATGCCCGCGCCGCCCACGCTCCCCGCGCCTTCGATTCGCAGAACCCGCGCGTACCCGCCTCCGGCCGCGTCTTCGGCCCCGAAGAGGTGGTCGAGCTGGTACGCACCAGCCTCGACTTCTGGCTCACCGCGGGGCCCGAGGCGCGCGTCTTCGAGCGCGACCTGGCCCGCCGCACCGGCCAGCGCCATGCGCTGCTGGTCAACTCCGGCTCCTCCGCCAATCTGCTCGCGCTGACCGCGCTGACCTCGCCCAGGCTGGGCGACCGGCGGCTGCGGCCGGCGACGAGGTGATCACGGTCGCGGCCGGCTTCCCGAACACCGTCAACCCCATCGTCCAGAACGGGCTGGTGCCGGTGTTCGTGGACGTCACGCTGCCGTCGTACAACATCGACGTGGCGCAGCTCGAGGCCGCCGTCTCGCCGCGGACGCGCGCCGTGATGGTGGCGCACACGCTCGGAAACCCGTTCGACCTGGACGCCGTCTCGGCCTTCTGCGAAGGCCACCAGCTGTTCCTGATCGAGGACTGCTGCGACGCCCTGGGATCGACCTGGCGAGGCGAGCCGGTCGGCACGCTCGGCGAGCTGGCGACGCTCTCGTTCTACCCCGCCCACCAGATCACGCTGGGCGAGGGCGGCGCGGTGCTGACGCGGCAGCCGAAGCTGAAGAAGATCGTCGAGTCCTACCGCGACTGGGGCCGTGATTGCTGGTGCGAGCCGGGCTGCGCGGATACCTGCGGCAGGCGCTTCACCCAGCAGTTCGGCGACCTGCCCTACGGCTACGACCACAAGTTCGTCTACTCGCACCTCGGTTACAACCTCAAGGCGACCGACATGCAGGCCGCGATCGGAACCGTCCAGCTCTCGCGGCTGGACGACTTCGTCGCCCGCCGGCGCGAGAACCACTCCTTTCTGCGCGAGGCGCTGGCGCAGTGGAGCGAGCACCTGGTCCTGCCCGAGCAGGACGAGCGGGCCGAGACGTCGTGGTTCGGCTTCGCCGTCACGGTGCGGCCGGATGCGCCGTACACCAAGCACGACCTGGTCACCCACCTGCACGGCCGCGGCATCGACTCGCGCCAGCTGATGGCCGGTAACCTGCTTCGCCAGCCCGCCTACTCCGAGATCACCCACCGCGTCGCCGCCCCGCTCACGGTTACCGACCTGATCGCCGACGGCGCCTTCTGGATCGGCTGCTACCCCGGCATCGGCGCCGCCGAGCGCGAACACGTGGCGGCCTGCTTCGCCGAGTTCCACGCCGCCGGCCGGCGCCGCGCGGCATGAGCATCGCGCCGGGGCTCGCGCTCAGCTTCCCGCTCCCGCGGATCGTCGCCATCCTGCCCGCCTACAACGAGGCGGACGTGATCGAGTCGGTGATCCGCCACTACCTCGACGACGGCGTCGAGGTCTACCTGATCGACAACTGCTCGACCGACGGCACCGCCGAGATCGCCTCCCGGTGGCTGGGCAACGGCGTGATCCGGGTGGAGCGGTTTCCCGACGACATCGGCGGCAGCGAGCGTGCCCGCAGGGAGTACATGTGGGGCGAGATCCTGCGCCGAAACGAGCAGCTGGCCACCGAGCTGGGCGCCGATTGGTACATCCGCGCCGACGCCGACGAGTTCCGGGTCGGGCCGTGGCCGGGGCTCTCACACGCCCAGGCGATCGCCCTCGTCGACGCGCTCGGCTACACCGCCGTGCAGTCCCAGGTGCTCGAGTTCCGGCCCACCGATTCAAGCTTCGCCGACGGCGGCGATCCGCGCGACTCGATCAGGCACTACGAGCCGGCCGAGTTCGCGAACACGCTGTGGGTGAAGGCCTGGAAGCAGCCTGCCGCCGGGGTCCCGGTGCAGATCGCGCGCACCGGCGGCCACGCCGCCGAGTTTCCCGGCCGCCGCGTCTGCCCGGTGCACTTCATCTCGCTGCACTTCCCGATCCGCACGCCCGAGCACGCGCGACGCAAGATCTACAACGAGCGGCTCAACCGCTATCCGGCGGAGGAGCGCGAGATGGGATGGCACAACCACTGGGACGAGCTGGCCGCCTCGGCGACCGACTTCCTGTGGAATCCCGAGACGCTGATCCGCTACGACCAACAGGCTGTTCAGGCCCGCGTGCTGG
>JAWVDZ010000426.1:0-5488 GCA_033856955.1 Gaiellales bacterium | reverse complement strand
GCTGCTGCGGCTGCTCGACTACAAGCGCTACATCGCGACCGTCGGCAAGAACCATGCCTGGATCGACGGGCCGTTCCGGGACAAGCCGTCGCGCAACTACCAGGAGCGGCTCTACCAGAAGCTGCTTCGGCCGATGCCCGGGTTCCCGGAGGATCTCGAGGGCGCATGGACGTATGTGCACCTGTGGCCGGCGACCTTCATCGACATCTACCCCGATCAGATCGACACCTGGCAGCTGTTCCCGGACGGCCTGCGCCGCACCCGCACCGAGGCGCGTGTTTACCACTCCGGCAACGGATCGGTACGAGACTGGCTGGTGCGCAAGGTCAACTGGCGCTTCAACGCCAAGGTGATGGATGAGGATGTCGAGCTGTGCGACATGGTGCAGCGCGGGCTCGAGTCGCGCACGTACGAGCGTGGCGTGCTGAACAGCAACGAGCGGGCGGTGCTGAACCTGCACAACCTGCTGCGCGAGGCGGTGCCGGGCATCGACGAATCGTGAGGCTCATCCGTGCGGACGACCGCTGGCTGTTCCTCACACCCGAGGTCGAGCGCGAGGTGCCGGTGCTGCTGGAGGCGATCGGCCAGGGCGATGCAGCGGCGGAGCAGGAGCGGATCGACCGGCTGATCGCGGCCGGCACGATCGCGCGTTGGTTCGCCTATCTGCGCGACTGCAGGCGGCGGCTGGAGCTGGCCCCGCCTGACGCCGATCCGGCAACGGTCGCGCGGCTGGCGGCGGTGCTGCGCGAGCAGTACCTGCTGGTGCCCGCGCTTCGCCCCGACGAACCGGACGACGAGCCGGAGCAGCGACGACTGGAGGAGCTGGCATGGACTTCGCACTGACCCCCGCACAGCGCGAGCTTCGCGAGCGCGCCGCCGGCTACGTGGACGAGGTGCTGATACCGCTGGAGGTGGCGGCGGAGCTGGCCGGCGGACGGCTGCCCGAGGCCGACCGGGCGAGGGTGCGCGACGAGGCGCGAACGCGCGGGCTGGATGGTGGCAACCATCCGGCCGAGCTGGGCGGCCGCGGCTGGACGAACCTCGAGCAGGTGCTCGTGCACGAGGAGCTGGGGCGTAACACGAACGCGATCTGGTGGAACATGGCGGGTGCCTACAACGTGCTGTCGCGCGGCACCCGGGAGCAGATCGACCGCTACCTGGGGCCGACGCTGCGGGGCGAGCGAAGCGACGCCTACGCCGTGACCGAGAGCGGCGCCGGATCGGATGCCGGCGGCGTGGCGGGAACGGCGGTGCGGACGGCCGGCGGCGGCTGGCACCTGCGCACCGAGAAGTGGTTCGTGACCTCGGGCGACGGGGCCGACTTCTTCATCGTGATGGTGAACGTGGTGGACGGGCCGGATCGGCTGCCGACGCTGTTCCTGGTCGATCGCGATATCGCCGGCATAGAGATCGTCGACGACCCGCCGTTCACGCACAACTACCCGCACGGCCACCCCACGATCCGCTTCGACTGCGAGCTGCCGGCGGACGCCGTGCTGGGCGGCGAGGCGATGGTGGGGATGGGCAACGAGCTGCAGAACGAGTGGTTCGTGGAGGAGCGGATCCACATCGCCGCGCGCTGCGTCGGAGCGATGCGGCGGCTGCTGGGTGAGACGGTCGGCTGGACGCTCGAGCGCGAGCAGTTCGGCACCCGCATCTTCGACTTCCAGGGCGTCAGCTTTCCGCTCGCGGACGCGGCCACGAGCTGCATGGCGGCGCGTCTTCTGACCTACCACGTGGCGCAGCTGGCGGACGACCCGGACGCGGATCGAAAGCTCGTCCACCACCGCGCCAGCGCCGCCAAGCTGTTCGCGAGCGAGGCGGCAAACCGCTGCGCCGATACCGCCGTGCAGGCTTTCGGGGGACGCGGCTACATGCGCACCAACGTCGCCGAGCGCTTCCTCCGCGAGCTGCGGGTCGATCGCATCTGGGAGGGCACGAGCGAGATCCAGCGCGTGATCGTCGCGCGCGGCCTGGAGAAGCGCGGGGTGGACGCCCTGCTGGACGTCACCGGCTAGGCGAGCGGCTTGGCGAGGGAGATCAGCCTGTGCCCGCGGGGATAGCCTGCGACCTCGCCCACCCGCCTGAAGCCGCGATGCTCGTAGAACGTCGGGGCCTGGAAGCTGTGCGTCTCGACGGCGAGCTGGTGGCAGCCGAGCCGCCGGGCCTCGGTCTCCACGGCCGCCATCAGCGCTGATCCGATTCCCTGGTTTCGGCGGTCGTCGCGAACCCACAGCGCGTCGACGTAGCAGGTGCCGCCCCATTCCCAGCCGTCCACGCCGCCGGCCAGCCTGCCGTGCTCGTCGTTGACGATGAACGTGATCGGGTGCCAGTCCGAGATGCCAGTCGTCGCCATGTTGAAGCGATTGATGTGCTCTTTCAGCACCTGGCCGATCTCGCGATCGGAGCTCCGCTCGACGCCGCTCACGCGGCCAGCGTACCAGGCCCCACGCCGAACGAGGTCTGACCCCAATTCACCCCTGCCGATCGCGAATTCCAGCACTTTCAGACGCTGCGACTGCCGTGATTCGTAGGAAATCGTCGGATTCGATCCGGAATCCCGCTCAAAGTGGGGTCAGACCTTGTTGGCCGGCTGGACGACGACGTGCGGCCGCCGCCCCCCACTGGCGCGATCCGCTACTCCGCGGCAGCAGGGGGCGGCGGAGCGGCGGCGCGAGACTCGGCCATCCGCGCCAGCAGGACAGCCACCCGCTCCTCGGCCTGGTCAAGCTTGGCTCGGCACAGCTCATGCAGCTGCTCGCCGCGTTCCCATAGCTGGAGCGCATCGTCCAGCGAGGTCTGGCCGTCCTCGAGCCGCCGCACGATCGCCTCGAGCTCGTTGCGGGCCTGCTCGAACGTGATCTCGTCGTTCACTCGCTCACCTCCTCGACTCTGGCCGAAAGCCGGCCCCTGGACAGCCGAACCGCGATCCGGTCGCCGCTTCCCAGCGCCGCGCCGTCCCGCACCACAGCTCCATCCTCGCCCTGCACGATCGCGTAGCCGCGCTCCAGCGTGGCCGCAGGCCCCAGCAGCCGCAGCCGCTCGCGGGCGTGGCCCAGCCGCGCGCGCTCGCGCTCCAGCCGCTGCGCCGGCCAGCGGTCGAGCGCGTCGCGGTTGAGCAGCAGCGTCTGGCGCCGCGTCGTGATCCAGCTGCGTGGATCGGCGAACGCCGGCCGCGACACCAGCATCGCCAGCGACTCGCGGCAGCGCCGCGCCCGCGTCTCGAGCGCCCGCCCCGCCCGCTCGGCGATCGCGTCCAGGTCGGCCGTCACCTGCGCGTACTCCGGCACCACCAGCTTCGCAGCCAGGCTCGGCGTGCCGGCCCTCAGGTCGGACGCGAGATCGACGATCGGCGTGTCCTGCTCGTGGCCGATCGCCGACACCACCGGCGTCTCGCAGGACACGACGGCGCGCACCAGCCGCTCGTCCGAGAACGCCAGCAGATCCTCGAAGCTGCCGCCGCCACGTGCCAGCACGATCACGTCCACACGCGGGTCGTGATCGAGCCGATCCAGCGCGGCCAGGATCTGGGGCACCGCGCCCGCGCCCTGCACGGCCGTCTCGATCACCTCGAACCGAGCCGGTGGGTAACGGGTCGCGGCGGTCTCGAGCACGTCCCGCTTGGCAGCCGCGTCGCTGCCGCAGATCAGGCCGATCACCCGCGGCAGAAACGGCAGCGCCCGCTTGCGCTCTGCGGCGAACAGCCCCTCCTCGGCCAGCCGCGCCTTCAGCATCTCGATCTCGCGCAGCATCTGGCCGAGGCCGAACTGCTCGATCGCCGACACGTGGAAGCGCAGCTCGCCCTTCTTGGGATACAGCCGCGCGCGGCCCAGCATGTGAACGCGGTCGCCCGGCTTCAACGGCGGCTTCACGGCGTCCAGGCGCGCGCGCGGGATCAGCGCCGGCAGCGATGACCCGCCGTCGGGGTCCTTCAGCGTCATGTAGGCGAACGACCATTTCACCTGACGCTTCAGCTCCGCGATCTCGCCCTCCACCCACACCTCGGGCAGGCGCGCCAGCCAGCCCGCCACGCCCTGGTTGAATGCGGCCACGGTGTAGACGCTGCGGTCGCCGTACTGGGTGGGCTCAGGTTTCGCGCTCATACGCGAAGTATCACCGTCTGGAGCCCGCGCTGGCCGGTCAGACCAGGATCCGCGCAGCCATGTGGGGCGAGCAACCCCTGTCGAGCATCTGCACGGCCCGGTGCAGATCGGCGTCGCTGCCCGCGATCCGCTCGGCCACCTTCAGCGGATATCCGGCCTGAAGCAGCACGTGCAGACGCCACGCCTCAACCTCTGCCGAGGCGGTTCGGGTTGGTTCGATGAGCTGTGCCGCAGTCATGCAGTTCATGGTACGAAGGTGGTCGGACGAACCCGGGCGTTCTCGCGGCCGCTGGTATCGTCAGGAACATGAGCCCATTCCTGCGCGGCCTCTGGCTCGAGCTGCGGGTGATCCCGGTGCTTCTGTGGAGTTTCTCGGCGATTACGCTGGGGACGGCGCTGGCGGCGCACGGCGGCTCGCTGAACGGCTGGTACTACCTGGGCGCGGTGGCGCTGGGCGTGCTGATCCAGGGTGTGCTGGCCCACACGGTGAACGAGATCGAGGACTGGCGCTCGGGAACCGACCGCCACGGCTCGCCGCGCGTGATCTCGGGCGGCAGCAAGGTGCTGGTGGCCGGGCTGCTGACGCAGCGGGCGCTGACCGGGCTGTTCCTGGTCGCGCTGCTCGCCACCACGGTGCTGGGACTGGCGATGGTGGCCGCACGCGGCGCCGTGATGCTGCCGTTCGGGCTGGCCGGCGTGACCGGTGCCGTGCTCTACACGCTTCCTCCGGTGCGGGCCGCCTACCGGCCGTTTGCGGGCGAGGCGGTGGCGTTCGGCTGCCTGTGGCTGTGCGTGGCCGGGGCGGCCGTGCTCCAGGGTGGCGACGTGGGGCCGGAGACGGTGCTGGCGGCGGTGGCGGTCGCCGCCTACGCGATCGGCATGTTGATGATGCACCACTACCTCGACCACGACGCCGACAGCGCCGCCAATCCGCGCAAGCTGACCACGATCGTGCTGCTGGGACTCGAGCGAGGACGGCTGTACGCGATCGGCTGGTGCGGACTCGCGCTCGTCTCGGCGGCCGCCGCCGCGCTGTCCCAGCCGAGGCTGGCGCCGCTCGTGGCCGCCTACGCGATCGCGCTCGCCGTCCACATCCGCTGCCGGCCGGACGACGTCGAGTCGGTGACCCGCAGCGAGCTGGCCGTGATCCTGCTCGGCATCGCGGGGGCGCTGGTCTCGGCGGCGCTGCTGACGCCGGAGCTGGCGCTGGCCGCGCCGGCCGCCGCGGCCCTGGTGATGCTCGAGCTGCGCCTGGCCGTGCAGCCGCAGGGGACGCCCGCGGCATGACGCTCGAGGTCGAGCTGGAGGCGGCGCACGCCGCCGCCCGTGCGCTGGCCGCTGGGGGTGAGTCGGTGGCGGCGGTGATGGCCGCGGAGCCCGGCCTC
>JAWVDZ010000425.1:0-3216 GCA_033856955.1 Gaiellales bacterium | reverse complement strand
GCCTTCACGCCGCCCCAGGCCGCGGCCTGGCCACCCGTCTTCGCCGCCCCCGCGCGGCGGGTGCTGGACGCGCTCGAGCGCGAGCCGCGCGAGCCGGTGCTGCTGAACTACGCCGGCGTGCTGCTCTACGAGCTGACCGCGATGGCAGCGGCCGAGTCGCTGTTCAAGGCGGCCATGCGGCTCGACCCCGACCTCCCCCACGTCGCCGACAATCTCGCCGCCGCCCGCTCGCGCAGCGGTGGCCGCGGCCCCGTCAAGGGCGCCGCCGCGACCTCGTTGCGCAGCCTTTCCCAGCGCGCCAAGCAGGTGGCCGGTCGTGCCCGCCCGGTCGAGGGCATGACGCTCTCGCTGGTGATGATCGTGAAGGACGAGCAGGAGATGCTGCCGGGCTGCCTGGACGCCGTCAAGGGCGCGGTGGACGAGATGGTCGTCGTTGACACCGGCTCCAGCGACCGCACGGTCGAGATCGCGCGCTCGTTCGGCGCCAGAGTGGTCGAGTTCCCGTGGAACGGCTCGTTCGCCGATGCACGCAACGTCTCGATCGACAACGCCACCTGCGACTGGGTCATGTACCTGGACGCCGACGAGCACATGATCCCGGAGGACGCGCCCAAGCTGCGCGCACTTCTCACGCGCACGTGGCGCGAGGCCTTCTACCTGGTGGAGACCAACTACACCGGCGGCGACGAGTCGGGCGCCGCGGTCACCCACCACGCCCTGAGGCTGTGGCGGCGCCGCCCGCAGTACAGGTTCGAGGGTCGCATCCACGAGCAGAAGACCCACACGATGCCCACCTACCTGCCGGAGCGTTTCGAGACCAGCACCGTGCGCATGCGCCACTACGGCTACCTGCGAAGCCGCATCACCGCCAAGGACAAGTCGCGCCGAAACATCGAGCTGCTCGAGGTCGAGTCGCGTGAGAACCCGAGCCCGTTCAACCAGTACAACCTGGAGATGTCGTTGGCAAGCGCGTCCATGCGCGTCTGCTGGGCAATCATCCCCGCGGCCGCCGAGTACAGACCGTTCAGCATTTCGTGTGCGTTCCTTCCCTGGTGGGGAAAGGGGATGCGGGAGACGGCTTCTGCGTCCTCCGCCGGCCTCTGCATGCTGCAGTCCAGCCTGTCGCCCCTTCTGTCCTTTGGGCCGTGTAATCGGCCACCGTCCTCGCCTCTTTAGGAGCTCGCTTGGGCGCGTCAGCCGTTCGCCGAACCGACCTGCGTGACCGCACGGCCGAGCGTGTCGTCGATGGTGTGGAGCACCCGCTGCGAGGCCTCGTAGGCGCGCAGCGACACGATCATGTCCACCATCGCGCGTGCCGGCTCGACACCCGAGCCCTCGACGCAGCCCTGCTCGATCTGGGTTTCGGCCGGCTTAGCGCCGGGCGTTCCGCTGAACAGCGTGTCGCCCTGCTTAACCGCGCCGGTCAGCGAGACGACATCGATCTGGCCGAGCGTCGCGGTGGGCGACCGCACGGTGCCGTCGGCGCCGACCGAGACGGTGTTGGGATCGCCGACCGTGATCGGCTTGCCGTTCCTGCCCAGCACCAGAAAGCCGGTGGTCGTCTGCAGCCGTCCCTGGGCGTCCAGCGTCAGCTGGCCGTCGCGGGTGTAGCGGATGCCCTCGGGTGTCTGCACCGCGAGGAAACCGTCTCCGGAAAGCGCCAGGTCGAGAGGGTTGCCCGTCTGCTTCAGCGGGCCCTGGGTGAGGTCGGTGCGCAGCTCATCGATCCGCACCCCCAGCGAGAGCGGGCCGATCAGCTGGCCGCTGCCCCTGTTCTGGAGCATCATCTCGCCGAAGCTGGCCTGTGCCGCCCGATCGGGCTTGTACCCAGGGGTCGATGCGTTGGCGAGATCGTTGGCGATCTGATCCTGGCGCACCTGCTCGGCCAGCATCCCTCCGGCCGCGATGTAAAGGCCACGTTCCATCGATGGATGGTCCTTCCGATCGGTCGATAACGGGGACGACAGTGGTCGTCTACCGGGTAGTCGTCGGCCGCGGGAGCAACTTGAACGGGGACGTTTCACCCATGAATCTGCAAGCGGTCAGCCTGAAGGCTGTCGCCGGCGCGCTCGGCAAGAGAGCCCGCACGCTCACGCTCGAACCCGGCGCGGAGCTGGTGGCCCAGGTCGTGGATGCGCCTGCAGGCGGCGGGAAGGGCGCCATCTCGCTGGCCGGCACGCTGCTTCAGGCACGGTTGCCTGCGGGCGTGGAGCGTGGCCAGACGCTGAACCTGACGGTCGTGGGGCTCGACCAGACACAGCTCTTGGTGCGCATTCGCCGGGCCGAGACGGCCGACCCGGCCGCCGCCACATCGCTGGCGCAGGCGGCCGGCGGGCTGGCGGTCAGCGGCGACGGCGAGCTTCTGCGGGCTGCCCTCGCGATGGCCGGCCAGGAGCCGCTGTGGCTTCCCGACGGCGGCGCCGCGGCGGTTGAGGTCGAACCCGACGCCACTCCGTCGGGAGGCCGGGAGGGATCCGGCGAGGCGGCGTTCGTCCTGCACTCGCCCGAGCATGGGGCGATCGAGGTGCGCCTGCGTCTGACCGCGGGTGGCATCCGGGCCGGAGTGGTGACGGCGCCGGGCGCGGTCGCGGCGATGGCCGAGACCGCCCTGCCCGATCTGATCGAGCGTCTCGGAGCGGCCACCGGCCGGCCCGCCGCGGCCGGCGTCAGCGAGCGGCCTCCCGGCCGCCGTCCTCCTCCGCCGCCGGTGGGGAGGGTCGATGTCCAGGCCTGAGAAGCCGACCAGACGGGCGACGGCACTGCGCTACGAGGGCCGCGACGCGCCGAAGGTGGTGGCCACCGGCGGGGGACTAGTGGCAGACAGCATCCTGGAGGCGGCGCGGGGCCGGCATCCCGCTGCGCCAGGATCCGGTGCTGGTGCAGGCGCTGGCGACGCTTGAGCTGGAGCAGGAGATCCCGCCCGAGCTCTACCGGGCGGTGGCGGAGGCGCTGGCCTGGGCGTACCGGCTGTCGCACAGCCGGGCCGCCTGACTCAGCTCGCGGTCGCGACGCGAGGAAGGCCGCGAGCGAAGATCCAGGCGGCCGGCAGCGCCGCAAGCGCGCTGGCCCCGATGGCGAGCACGACGACACCCAGGCCCGAGTAGACGACGCCGCCCAGCAGCGCCAGCACGGCGCCCGTGAAGCCACAGACCAGGTCGGTGAATCCGAGCAGCTTGCCGCGCTCGGCCGGAGATGCGATGTGCGACAGCTCAGCAA
>JAWVDZ010000424.1:0-9567 GCA_033856955.1 Gaiellales bacterium | reverse complement strand
TCATCGAACCTCAGTTTAGATGCCGGGTGCGGCGTACAGCGCCACGGGGTCGGCTGTCCAGCCTCTGATCCGGGCGGCGGATGATAATCCGTCATCGAAAACGGTTGACACCGACTCTGGCCGGGGTATAGTTGCCTTGGCTTCGTTGTCTTTTGATTGATGAGGGGGAGTTTTCGTGAAGTATGAGGCACCGGTGGTGATCGACTTCGGTTCGATCTCCGACCACACATTCGTGCATGTGAACAGCCAGAACCACACTGTCCACAAGGATCACATCACGTGCGAGACCGACAAGTTCGGCGAGTTCTCGTGCGGCGGCCACGGCGGCTCGGGCGCGTAGTTCGCAGCTGGAGGACGATGCGCACCTCGAGGACGGCGTCCTCGATGTTCGCGGCGTCACCCGATCATTCGGACAACATCAGGTCTTAACCGGCGTCGACCTCCAGGTCGACGCCGGTCGCATTTCTGCACTCGTCGGCCCGAACGGGGCCGGCAAGACCACCTTTCTTCGCATCCTGACCGGCCTGCTCCTGCCCGATTCGGGCAGCGTGTACGTGGCCGGCATCGACGTGGCCGCCGATGCGATGTCCGTGCGCCGGAAGATCGGCTTCTTCCCATCCGGCGACCGCACGTTCTACCAGCGGATCTCAGGCATCGAGAACCTGACATTCTTCGGCCGGCTTAACGGCATCTCGCGCGGCGATGCCATGCGCCGGGCGGAGCGGCGACTGGCCGACGTGGGACTTGCCGACGCCGGCCGCCAGCGCGTCGGGCTCTACTCTCACGGCATGCAGAAGCGGCTCTCGATGGCTCGTGCCCTGTTGATGGATCCGGCGGTGCTGGTCGTGGACGAAGCCACCGACGGGCTCGACCCCGAGGGCGCGCGCCGCGTCCAGGATCTTGTCAGCAGCGCTGCGGCGGATGGGGCGGCGGTGGTGTGGACGACCCAGCGGCTCGATGAGATCCGCGGGTTCGCCGATGCGGTGACGGTGCTCGATCAGGGGAGGACGACATTCCAGGGCACGGTCGAGGATCTGATGCTGAAGTCGACCGCTCGGGGATACGTGCTGCGGCTCCGCGCCGCGCCCGATGCCGACCTGGAGGGTGCCGGGCTGGAGCGGGCGGCGGCGGCGATCGCCGGGCGTGGCACGCTCGCCCGCGCGGGTGGTGATCGCGAGCATTTCCGGCTCGACCTCGAGCAACGGGCGGTGCTGGGCGAGGTGCTGGCCGACCTCGCAGCGGCCGGAGCCGTGGTGCTCGACTGCGCCCAGCAGCGGTCCGAGCTCGAGGAGTCGTTCCTGCGCCTGACGACGCCGCGCACGTGAGCCGGCGGCGGTCGCGCTCCTACGCCGAGGTGTCCAAGCTGGGCGCCTTCCTGCGGCGCGACGTGTTGGTACGGCTGAGCTACCGAACGGCGATCCTCAGCGACTGGTTCAACCTGTTCGCCCAGGCCTTCGTCTTCTCGTTCGTGTCCAAGCTGATCGACCCGTCGCGGATTCCGACGTCGGGCGGTGGCCGTGCCACCTACATCGCCTTCGTATCGGTTGGCATCGCCGTCAGCGGGTTCATGGCGGTGGGGCTGGCGCGACTGGTGGCCGCCGTCCGCCAGGAGCAGTTCATGGGCACGCTTGAATCGGTGATGGTCACGCCCACCACCGCCAGCACGATCCTGCTTGGATCCGTGATCTACGACATGATCTACGTGCCGATCCGGACCGTGATCTTCCTGGTCATCGTCTCGATCTGGTTCAACGTCAGCTTCGCCGCCTCCGGCTACGTCCCGGCGCTGCTGATCCTTGCGGCGTTCATTCCGTTCGTGTGGGGCATCGGATCGGTTGCTTCGGCCTGCGTGCTGACGTTTCGCCGCGGGTCGGGCGTGATCGGCTTCGGCACGTTCGCGCTCACCTTCACGTCCGGCGCCTACTTCCCGATCGGCCTCTTCCCGCATTGGGTGGAGACGCTGGCGGGACTGAACCCGATCGCGGTCGCGATCACCGGCATGCGCGAGCAGCTGCTGGGCGGCGCCGGCTGGGCCGACGCGGCCGGCGTGCTGGCGAAGCTGGTGCCGATGTCCGCCGTCTCGCTGCTGCTCGGCCTGTACGCGTTCCGGCTGGCCATGCGCCGCGAGCGCCGACTCGGTACGCTCGGCCTGTACTGACCACGACCCAAGGACCGTCTTTGCGATGATCGATTCCCAGACCACCGTCCGCCGCAAGCCGGACGTCGTCTTTCGTGCCCTGCAGGAGGGCGAGGGCGGCGTGCTGCTTCACCTTCTGTCCGGTGAGTACCACGGACTCAACCAGCTTGGCTGCGTGGTTTGGGGGCTGATGGAGGGCGACCGCACGTTCGGCGACTTGGTGGCCGACGTCCGCGGGCAGCTCGACGAGCAGCCGGAGAGCGTCGAGCAGGACGTGTCGGCGTTCTTGGAGGGCCTGCGCGACCGGGACCTGGTCGAGGTCGAGGGCTGACGGAAGCACGCCGAAGAGGCGTCAGCTTTTCCGATTATTCCGCAATTTGCGGGTTTGGTCGGGAATTCCAACAGTTACCTCAGCCGGCTCTTACAGCAACCGAACATTTAGCACCGAAGGTGTCGGAAGGCGCTCCGTTCAGGATGGACCCCGACTCACCAGGAGGTGCCGCCGATGACATGTTCCAAGCGATTCGGCCTTGCCGCGGTCCTCGCTGGCATTCTGATGCTCGGATTCTCTTCCTCATCCAGCGGCGCGATGAGCTCGACGTCCGCCAATGTGCACAACTGGCTGTTCGATACCACCAGCAGCTCGGCGGTAAACACGCAGACCGAGGCGGTGACGGTCGCAAAGCGGTACGACGTGGTGGTCGGGGCGCTCTCCTACAAGTCGTATCTGTCGGCGATGAAGTCGGCGAATCCCAACCTGCTGATCGCTCCGTACCACAAGGGAACCTCGGTGCAGGACGCCGACTTCACCTGGGTCAAGAACAACCACCCAACCTGGCTTCTCCACACCTCGGGTGGCGCCCTGCTGAAATCGAGCTACGGCACCTACCTGATCGATCCCGGCAACAGCGCCGTCCGCACGTGGATGGCGGACTACGCAAAGACGCTGCCCGCGCAGGGCTGGAACGCCGTCTTCCTCGATTCGATGGGACTGTACGGCTTCACCGGCTTCACCGGCTCGCCGATCAATCCGCGCACCGGCAAGGTGTTCACCAACGCCGAGTGGATGGACGCGACCCGCGGAGAGGCCGCTGTCGTTGACGCCGCGGTCTCGATTCCCGTGATCGCCAACGGCCTTCGCACCGGCCCAGGGTACTGGAGCGACACCCAGCCGCTGGTGGGCGGCATCCAGGCGGGCGAGTTCGAAGGCTGCTTCCGCGACGCCACCAGCAAGATCAGCGCCTTCCCGTCGACCTCCAACTGGCTGGCGACGGTCAAGGCGCTTCAGGACGTGCAGGCTCAGGGCCGCGCGGCCATGTGTTGGACGAAGACCTGGACGAGCGCCACAAGCTCGCAGATCAAGCAGTGGCACGACTACGCGCTTGGGTCGTTCCTGCTCGCGCAGGGTGGCAGCCAGTACTTCTTCTTCTCGGGCCACAAGACGGACACCGCGCTCTCGTGGTACGGCGACGACGCAATCAACATCGGCAACCCGTCCAGCAGCATCAGCACGAGCAACGGCGTGTACATGCGCTACTTCACCAACGGGATGGTCGCGGTCAACCCGACCACCAGCTCGCAGGGCGTCTCGCTTGGTTCCACCTACACGCTGCCGTCGGGGTCCCGCTCGGCGCAGGCCACAGTGCCGGCGCACTCGAGCCTGATCCTCACCAACTAGAGCTCGGTTGGGGAAGGGGGGCGGATGGGGTCGGGTCTGACTTCGGCGTTCACGCCGGGTCAGGCCCGCTCGCCCCGTGGCTTCATGAAGGGCCCCGGCGGGTCGGACGACGTGACCACGCCGGTCGTCCGCAGCGCGAGCGCGTAGGCGGCTGACGCCACGATCGCGCCCGCCACCAGCTGCAGCAGCGCCGGCCTTCCCACGAGCAGCAGTCGCATCGCGCCCGCCGTGGCGCAGAACACCGCCAGGGCGATGCCGACGCGTGCCGTCCAGCTTCCGAACGGGTGCATGTCCAAAACGCGCCATGCCTGATAGAGACGGATCAGGTTCCACGCAACGATCGAGATGCCCCATGCCAGCCCGGCGCCCACCAGGCCGAATGGCGGGATCAGGGCCAGGTTGAGGGTGACGTTGATCAGCAGTGCGGCGAGGCTGTTTCCCAGCACCAGATCCGAACGGCCGACCATCGTCACCATGTGACCGCACGGTCCGGTGGCGGCGTTCACCGTCTGGCCGATCGCCAGCAGCGCCAACGGCCACGCGCCGCGGGTGTAGGTGTCCGGATAGAGCAGTGCGATCACCGGAGTCGCGAACAGGGCGAGGAAGATCAGCGGTGGCGTTCCGGCCAGCGTCGACCACTTGGTCGCGAACCGGTACATCGTCCGCAGCTGCCCGCGGTCGCCGGTCGCATAGAGCCGGGCGATCACGGGCTGGAAGGCGATCCCGATCGGCAGGATGAACATCATCCCCACCAGCACCGTGCGTGTCGCGATCGAGTACACCGCAACATCCGAGGGCGGCCGCCACAGTCCCAGCAGCAGCGTGTCCGCCCACAGCAGCCCGACGCCCGCCAGCGCGGCGCCCCACTGGAAGCCGGTGAAGCGGATCAGCTCCAGCGCCTGGGGCCGCACACCGCGCAGCGGCTCCGTGACGATCCGGCGGGCGGCGACGGCCGCTGCGATCGTCGTCAGCACGGCGGCGGCCGTGAACGCCCAGGCGGCGCCGTTCAGTCCGTATCCAAGCAGCAGCGCGGCCGCGATCAGCCCCAGCCGCAGCACGCCGTCGGCGATCTGATCGACCCAGACGAAGGCCCGCATGCCGCCGGTGCCTCGCGTCGCGCCGATCAGCACCATCTGGAGCACCACGGCCGGCAGCGCTCCCGACATGATCCGCAGCACCGGCGCCAAGTCGTGCGCCCCAAAGGCCCCGGCGAGTGGCGATGCCAGCGCGAAGGTGATCGCCGCGGCGACCAGCGACAGCGCGCCGGACAGGACCAGCGAGAGCCGGATGGCGGCGCCCGCTCCACCGGCGTCCCCGTGAGCGCGATGCGTGGCGACGTAGCGAACGGCCGTCACGTCGAGTCCGAGAGCGGCCACAACGGACAGCAGGCGGACGGCGGCGAAGCCTTCGAAGAAGACGCCGGCATCGTGCGGGCCGAGCTTTCGCGCCAGCACCCACACCATCCCGAACTGCAGCACGTTGGCCGCGGCGAGGCCGACGAAGTTGAACGCCGAGCGGCGCGCGAGACGCCCCTCCTCGCCCGCTTCCGGGGGCCCCGTCTCGGCTCGCTCCGCGTCGTCCATGCGGCTCAAGTGTACGTGGCATCCCTCGTTCGGGGGTGGCCTTCACACCCTCCGGGGTGAGCTGCCCTCACCACTCCGGGTGGACATCGCCCGCGGCATCTTCAGGCGCTTCCGGCGGCTTCCGATACCGGGACGGGTTGAGTCAAACCACGTCTTCGTGGATGTGAGGGGGTCTTCCAACATGAGTCGAGTTCGCTGGGCAGTGGTCGCCCTTGCGCTTGCCGGATCGGTGATCGGTGTTGCGGCCAGCCGCGGCGTCGCGGCCAGCTCGGTGGGCCCGGTGACCGAGACGTTCAACGGAACCGCCAGCGTCAGCGGCACCAGCTGGTCGGCTCAGAAGTTCGATGTTGCCGGAGCGGGCACCATCACGGTGTCCCTGACCTGGACCGACCCAACGGCCAACCTCAACCTGTTTCTCAAGAATCCCGACGGTCTGGTGGTTGCCGAGTCTCGCTCGCACGCCGGCACCACCGAGCAGCTGACGTTTGCGGCGCAGGCGACGGGCACGTGGAAGATCGGCGTAAAGGCCGTCGCGGGCGGCTCTGATTACGTGGCCACGGTGGCGCATCCCGGACTGATCACAACGGCTGACCCGACCACCAGGGATCCGGGCACGACCACCAGCGATCCCGGCACCACCACGAGCGATCCTGGCACCACCAGCGACCCCGGCACCACCACCACGACCACGCCGGATCCGACGACCACCTCCGATCCTGCGACCACGACCGGCGGCACGGGCTCGGGTGGCTCGACGACCAGCGGCGCGACATCCGGTGTGCTCGATCTGTGGTCGGCCAAGTTCATGAACGGCTCGCAGAGCGTCACGCTCGACCAGGCGCTGTTGCAGGCCAAGCGCTTCAACATCATCAGTGCCACCCGCGGCGTCTATCGCTCCTACGTGCCGCAGATGAAGGCCGCGAACCCGAACCTGACCCTGCTCGTGTACCTGAACGGCAGCTACGCGCAGCAGAACCAGGGCAGCACATTTCCGGACGCGTGGTATTCGCATACTGCGGGGGGCGCGAAGATCACGTCCAAGGGCTACGGCAACTACCTGATGAACCCGGCCAGCCCCGGGTGGATCAACCAGGTCGTCCAGACCTGCATCGCCTACAGGGCCGACAGCGGCTACGACGGCTGCCTGCTCGACATGCTCGGCACCGGCCCGCTGATGCCCGGATACGACAGCGGCCTGCCGGTCAACCCGGCCACCGGCAGCGTGTGGACCGCAGGCCAGTGGCTGGCCGCGACATCGCACCTGGCGGCCGTGGTGCGAGCCGCGATCGCTCCGGCGCCGCTGGCGGGCAACGGCATCCAGAACGGCGTCAGCTACTTCAGGAGCGGAGCTCCCAGCTCGCAGCTGTTCAACGGCGTCGACGTCGGCATGGCCGAGACCTGGATCCGCTCGTCACACCAGGGCATCGACAGCTGGCCGACCGAGGCGAACTGGAAGAGCAACGTCGATGCGATCGTCAACGCCGGCGCTCACGGCGATTCGATCGTCGCCATCACCAAGTGCTGGACGTCGGGTACGGACGCCCAGAAGGACAGGTGGCACCGGTTCGCGCTGGCCTCGTTCCTGCTCGGAAACGACGGCCGGTCGGACTTCTACTTCTCGTACTCCGCAAGCAACGATGCGGCGGCCGACAACGCGATGTGGCATGTCGCGCTCGGGCGTCCGCTCGGGTCATACGCGAGGATCGGCGGGGCCTACCTGCGCGACTTCGCGGCCGGCAAGGTGGCGGTCAATCCGACCACGGCGAGCGTCTCCATCCCCCTGGGTGGCGCATACGTCGACCTTGACGGACATCTCGTCACGAGCATCACCCTGGCTCCTCATACGGGCCAGATCCTGACCATCTGACCATCGATACGACGGGTGGGCTCGCGCCGCGGCGGCTGGCGCGGGCTCAGAAGGCCCGTCAAGGGGGGAACATCTCGTGGGCTCCATCCGCCGCACGCCGCCGCGTGCGCTCCACTTGGCTGCCATGCTCGCAGCCGCAGCTCTCGCGCTACCTCAGATCGCCGACGCTCGCTTCACAAGCTCCTCGACCACCGGCCACGGTGCCACGCTCGGTTCCGTCGCTGTGACGGCGGCCAAGGCGATCACGAACACGGCGCCGTCGCTCTCCTGGACGGTCTCGACCGGAGCGGCCAGCTACCGCGTCTATCGCGACGGCAGCCAGATCGCGAAGGTTTCCTCGACGTCCTACCTGGACACCGGCCTGACGGCCTCCGGTAGCCACCAGTATGTGGTTCGCGCGGCGACCAAGACCGGCTCGACATCGGCTCCCTCGCCCGCCGTCTCGGTGCTCTACGACGTCTCCCCGCCCTCGCTTGTCGTGTACGTCGTGGCCGCCGCCTCGCCGACCCCATCCGCGCCGGCTCTGAGCTGGCCGTCGGCGTCAGACAGCGGATCGGGCATCGCCGCCTACCGGCTGCTGCGAAACGGGGTCGCCGTGGCGGACGTGTCATCCACCGGCTACGTGGATGCCGCCGCCCCTGTCGGCACCAACTCCTATGCCGTGCGCTCGATCGATCGTGCCGGGAACGTCTCGGCGCTGTCGCCGGCGGAGGACGTCACCGTCGATCGAACGCCGCCCGGGGTGCCGCTCGTCTCGGCCGCCGACACGGTGACGGCGTCCGCGCCGCAGCTGGACTGGCCGGCCGTCGCCGACGACGGATCCGGCCTCGATCACTACCGCGTGTTCCGCGACGGTGTCGTGATCGCCTCGCCCGTCTCCTCGACCTGCACCGACGGCTCCGCGCCGGCCGACGGCGTGCACGTCTACACCGTCACCGCCGTTGACGTCGCGGGCAACGAGTCGGCCGGCTCGGCGCCCGTCGCCGTGACCGTGGATACGACCGCGCCGTCCGTTCCCGCCTCGCTCTCGGCCACGTCGCCGACCACCTCGGCACCACAGCTGTCGTGGCCGGCGGCGAGCGATGCCGGATCCGGCGTGGCCGGCTACCGCGTGCTGCGCGAGGGCGTGGTGATTGCGACCGTCACCACCACGTCCCACAGCGATGCGTCGCTGACGGCCGACGGCTCGTACACCTACACGGTGCGGGCATTCGACCGAGCCGGCAACGTTTCCGGGCTGTCCGCTGCGCGCACGGTCAGCTACTCCCAGCAGGCCGTGACGAGCTCCACCTACACCGGCGTCTCGGCCCGCCTCTCCACCACCAGCACGGCGACACAGGACGGCAACTACCCCACCATCAAGCTGCTCTCACCGTTCTTTCGCTGGTCGGACCTCGAGCCGCAGAACGGGACGTTCTCGTGGGCGGCGCTCGATGCCGACATCGCACGCGCCCGCACCAGCGGCAACCGCCTGATCGTCCGCATCTCGTGCGGGGCCGAGTCTCCCGCCTGGCTGTTCGGCTCGACGTCGAGCGGCGGCCGGCCCGTGTCCAGCCTCGACCTGATCTCGGCCGACCCCAACAGCATCAGCGGCGAGATCCAGGTGCCGGCGCCGTGGGACGCCGATCTGCTTTCCACTACCGCGACCTGATCCAGGCGCTGCAGAACCACCTCAACCACTTCGGCGACTCGAGCCAGAGCTGGCGGCTGGCCGACTACGTGTACTTCGTGCCGGTCTCGATGCCGACCGAGGTGGGGTCGGAGATGCCGCTGGGATACGGGCAGGGCACCTACACCGGCGTCTACAAGGGCCTACTGGAACGTGGGACGTCCACGACTCGAACCAGGCCGAGTGGCTGGCGCACGGGCAGGGCGCGACGGCTGCGGACAGGCTCGACTGGCTGCAGACCCAGATCGGTCAGGCCTGGAAGAACGCGGTCGACGTCCACATGCAGGTGCTGACCGCGGCGCCGTCCGCGGTCGCCTACGGCGGCGTCCTGGGCGACGGCATGGTGACGGCGCGCTGGATCGCCTCCAACGACGTCTCCCGCTACCCGGCCAGGCTGTGGTCGATGACCACCGACCTCCAGCCCGACCTCCGGCCGGACGGCTCGCTCGGCCCCTACTCCGATTGGAGCAGCGCGTTCTCGGGTGCGATCAAGCTGGCGATTCAGAACGGCGGAATCGTCGGCTTCCAGGCGGCCGGGCCGAAGCTGCTGTCCGACTGCAACCGGATGGCGTACTCGCTCACCGACGGCATCCAGAACTACCAGATGCGGTTCTACGAGCTGCCCCGTCGCAG
>JAWVDZ010000423.1:0-6292 GCA_033856955.1 Gaiellales bacterium | reverse complement strand
TTTCGCGCAGGAAACTGGGAATCTCGAGCGCCTCCTTGGGCAGCTCGAACTCCCCCGTGCCGGTGTCCTCGAGCTTGCGTGCCGGCGTATCGCGGGTGCCGGTGGCGAACGCCGCCGCGGGACGCGAGCGTGACGAGCGGTCAAAGCCGGTGGCGATCACGGTCACGCGCACCTGATCGGCCATCGCCTCGTCGATCACGGCGCCGAAGATGATGTTGGCGTCCGAGTCGGATGCGCTGCCGATGATCTCGGCCGCCTCGTTGACCTCGAACAGGCCCAGGTCGGCCCCGCCGGTGATGTTCAGCAGGATGCCGGTCGCCCCCTCCACCGATGCCTCGAGCAGCGGCGAGGAGATGGCGGCCCGAGCGGCCTCGGCGGCACGGTTCTCGCCGCTGGCAACGCCGATGCCCATCAGCGCAGAGCCGGCCTCGCGCATGATCGTGCGCACGTCCGCGAAGTCGAGATTGATCAGACCGGGCACCGTGATCAGGTCGGTGATGCCCTGCACACCCTGGCGCAACACGTCGTCCGCGATCCGGAACGCGTCCACGATCGAGGTGCGCTTCTCGACCACCTGCAGCAGGCGGTCGTTGGGAATGATGATCAGCGTGTCGACCTTCTCGCGCAGCGTGCGGATGCCCTCGTCCGCCTGGTCGCCGCGCTTGCGGCCCTCGAAGCCGAACGGACGCGTCACGACGCCCACGGTCAGGGACCCGAGCTCGCGGGCGATCTCGGCGATGATCGGCGCGGCGCCGGTGCCCGTGCCGCCGCCCTTGCCTGCGGTGACAAAAACCATGTCGGCGCCCTTGAGCGCTTCCTTCAACTCGTCGCGGCTCTCCGTCGCGGCCTCGCGGCCGATCGAGGGATCCGCGCCGGCGCCGAGGCCTCGCGTGATCTTCGAGCCGATGTGGATCTTGACGTCGGCGTCGCACATCAGCAGCGCCTGGGCGTCGGTGTTGACTGCGATGAACTCGACTCCCCGCAGCCCTGCGTCGACCATCCGGTTGACGGCGTTGGTGCCGCCACCTCCGACGCCGACGACCTTGATCACCGCCAGGTAGTTGCCACTCTGATCCCTCATGGTTGTGATACCTCCGTCGCGGCTGCACCGGCCGCCGCCTCAACCTGACGGTCAGCCTGAGAGTACTCCCAAAAACACGTTGAGCCCGCACGGCGTACCGGATTCGACCGGTCGACGTGGGGCGCCGAAGCCAGGGTACTCCGAACAACCCTGGCTGTCAAGCCGAACCTGAAGGATGCAACTCTCACCCTGAAGTCGAGGTTGATGTCGATCTCATTCCATAGGCTGGACGGTTTGGTGCGGTCACGTCGATGTAGCCGAGCTCCCTGCGCTGCGCACCCTGGATCCGCCGCATCACGCGTTGCACGACCTCGAGCTTGAGCGCCAGCTGTGACGTGTCGCCCAGCCGCAGCCGGATGTGGTCGCCGACCACCGCGGTGATCGTTCCCTCGCCCGGGATCAGCCGGGTGATCCGCCCCACCGCGTGCCTGAAGCCCGGCGCGGTCGACGCCAGCACCGCGAGCGCCGCGCGCACGCCATCGTCGCCGCTGTCGCGGCCGATCGTGAGCGTGGTCGTGCCGGCAAGGGTGACCTGCGGCAGACGGGCCGGGGCGGCGGTGGTGCGCTCGAGCACGCGGCCGTCGTCGGAGACGAGATAGCCGGTCTTGCCCGCCATTACGAGGATGGCCGGGTGTTCGACCACCACTCGCACCGCGAGCGTGTGAGGGAAGGCGCGGTCGATCGAGACCGAGCGCACGTATGGCATCTGCTGCACGCGGCCTGCGATCGCGGAGCGATCGACCTGGAGCAGGTTGCGCCCGCCGGCGGCCGACTCGACGGCTGAGTGGATCTCGCGCGCCAGGCTTGGATTGGCTCCCTTCACCTCGACCTGCGTGACGGCGAATGCCGACGACATGGCGAGCAGCTTGTAGCCCCCGATCACGGCGATCGCGGCGACGATCGCGAGCAGCACCGCAAGCCGCCTCCTACCCTGCTTGCGCAGGAGCTCACGGCGGCGAAGCATGAAAGCGTCATCAATGCCCGAGACGAGCTGCACGATCGGTGAGTTCAACGGCGGCGAACCAAAACCTGCCGGGGAGCGAATGGATGTCATGAACGCCTATCGCTCGATCTCAGTCTCGCTGGCCGGCTTCGCGCTGGCCGCCTCGCTCGCCGGCTGTGGCGGCGGCTCCTCACATCCCTCCAAGGCCACCTTCATCAAGCGGGCGGACATGATCTGCCTGAAGGGCTCCACGGCGCAGGACGCCCTTGCCAAGCCAAGCTCGAACGCCGACCTGGCCGCGTACGTGAAGCGCCTCTACGGGATCGAGCGAGGCGTTGTCTCGGACGTACGCGCGCTCACACCGCCCGACGGCGACGCCGCCGCAATCGGCTCGATGCTCGACAACGTCGACCGCGCGCTGGCGTTCGAGTCGGACGTCGAGGCCGCGGCGAGCACCGGCAACCAGTCGCAGATCAACGATGCCGAGGCGAAGGGCGCGAAGTTCCTGAACGCCGCGAACACGCAGGCCGGGAAGTACGGCTTCAAGGAGTGCGGCAACAGCTGATCGGGGGGTCAGCCCTCCGGAAGCTCGATTCGTCCCAGCAGCTGCACCTCGTGCTCGAGGGTGATGCCGAAGCGCTCGCGGGCGCGCCGTCGCGCCTCGGCCATCAGCGCGATCACGTCGGCCGAGCGAGCGTCGCCCGTGTTCTCGATGAAGTTGGCGTGCACCGGCGAGATCCGCGCGCCGCCGATCTGAAACCCCTTCAGGTCGCAGCGTTCCAGCAGCATCCCGGCCGTCATCTTGGTCGACGGGTTCTTCCACACGCTGCCGAACGTCCGCACCCCGGCCGGCTGCGCCTCGCGCCGCCTGCGCTGCATCTCCTTGACCGTGCCCCCGATTCGCTCCGGATCGCCCGCCTGCAGCGCAAGCGTCGCTGAGGCCACCACCTCGTCGGCGGTCACGTTCGAACGGCGGTAGCTCATGGCCAGCTCCTCCGGGCCGCCATCGCGGCTGGTTCCGGCGGACAGCACCAGCGCATCCGCCAGCACGTCGCGCATCTCTCCCCCGTAGGCCCCGGCGTTCATCCGCACGGCACCGCCGACGGTGCCCGGAATCGCGCCGCCGAACTCGATCCCGGAGAGGCCCCACTGGGTCGCTCGCTTGACAACGGCCGCAAGCGACGCGCCGCCGCCGCAGCGGATCGAGTCGCCGTCACGCTCGATCTCGGCCAATCCTCCGGACAGCCGGACGACCAGCCCGTCGAAACCCTCGTCCGACGCCAGCAGGTTCGAACCCAGGCCGATCACCGCCATGTCAAGGGCCTCGACGGCACGCCACGCCAGCAGCTCGGCCAGCTCGGCCACGCTTCCCGGCTTGGCGAAGAACCGAGCAGGACCGCCTGTCCCCACCGTCGTCAGGCGGGAGAACGGGACGTCCCGCTCGACGCTCCCCGGCAGGGTCACTGAAGCTCCAGCAACAGGTCGCCGACCCGTCGCACGTCCCCCGCGCCGACCGTCAGGACGAGGTCGCCGGCGCGGATCCGCCCCGTCAGGTAACGGGCGCTGGCGTCCAGGCCGGGCTGGTAAGCCAGCGGCATCCCGGGCCGCCGTTCGCTGACGGCGTCCACCACCAGCTTGGCCGTCACCCCCTCGACAGGGGATTCGCGGGCGGGATAGATCTCTGTCACCACCACCTCGTCCGCGGCCGCCAGCGCGTTGCCGAAGCCGAATGCCAGCGCCTCGGTGCGTGAGAACAGGTGCGGCTGGAAGCAGACGACCACGCGGCCCGGCGCCCACGCCCTGGCGGCGGCGATGGCGGCAACGACCTCGGTCGGGTGGTGCGCGTAATCATCCACGATCCACGCGCCCGCATGGCGGCCGCGCAGCTCGAAGCGACGCGAGACGCCGGTGAACTCGGCCAGCACGGCTGCGGCGTCGGCGGCCTGCACGCCCGCGGCCGCGTGCAGCGCGGCGATGGCCGCCGCGGCGTTGAGCGCGTTGTGCTCACCCGGCACCTCCAGCGAGACGTGCACCGGCATCCCCTCCGGCGTGCGAAGCCAGCAGCCGGTGCGGCCGCCGCCCTGCTCGACCGCGCTCACCTGCCACTCGACATCGCCGTAGCCAAACCTGGCGACAGTCGCCGGCGTTGGAAGCGACACCGACTCGTGGGCGATCAGCGACCCGCCCGCAGGCAGCTCCATCGTCCACGCCGCGAACAGCTCCCTCAGCTCCTGCAGCGATCCGAACCGCGCGTGATGATCCAGCTCGATGTTGTTCACCACGGCAACGCGGGGCCGAAGCAGCGAGAGCGACCCGTCAGACTCGTCCGCCTCGGCCACCAGCAGCGTGCCGCCGCCCGGACCGGCGTTGCCGCCCAGCTGCGGCACATCGCCGCCGATCAGGAACGTGGGGTCGAGCCCCAGCCGCTGCGCCACGAACGCGATCATGGCCGAGGTCGTCGTCTTGCCGTGCGCGCCGGCCACGCAGATCGAGCGCCGCGAGGCCACCATCTCGGCCAGCAGCTGCGCGCGGTGAAGCCGGGGCAGGCCGAGCTCGCGGGCCGCGAGCAGCTCCGGCTCGTCGGCCGCGATCGCCGACGAGACAACGACCTCCACTCCGGCCTCGAGGTGCGCGGGGTCATGTCCGATCGAGACCGGTATGCCGAAGCGAGCAAGCCGCTCGCTGTATTCGGACGGCGCCCGATCACACCCGGTCACCTCCGCTCCCCAGGCGTAGGCGACCGTCGCCAGGGCCGAGACGCCGGCGCCTCCAATTCCGATCATGTGCATGCGGCGGTCGGCGAAGCTCATGCCGCAAGTGTTAGCAGGTCGTCCGCGATGCGGGCCGCGGCGTCGGGCCGCGCCCAGCGGCGGGCGGCCTCGGCCATCGTCTCGAGCCGCTGTGGATCGGCCAGCAGGGTTCGCACCGTCGAGTCGAGCAGCTCGGGCGTGAGATCGGCATCCGCGATCACGATCGCAGCCCCGGCCCGTTCCAGATACCTGGCGTTGGCGGTCTGGTGGTCGGCGGTGACGGTGGGCGAAGGGACGAGGATCGATGGACAGCCGGCGGCGGCGATCTCGAACACGAAGCCACCGGCCCGCGAGACGATTAGCTTGGGCGCGCTGCCCCGCAGCGTCGCCATCAGGTTCGGCATGTAGCCCTGCACCTGATACCAGGGACTCGACAGGCCTTCGAACCTGTCGTACTCCCGTTCGCCGGTGATGTGCGTCACGCGAAACCCCGGATTCGAGTGCGCCCACGCCGCGGTGGCGACATCGTTCAGCCGCGCCGCGCCGAGGCTGCCTCCCACCACGAACACGTCGTCCACGCCGGACGCCGTCGGGGTACCCGTGCCGCTCTCGATGGGACGTCCCGTGACCACGTGCTTCGCGTCCTCCCGATGGATCGGAAAGGCCAGGTACACACGGCGCACCAGCGGAGCGGCCAGCCGGTTCGCTATGCCCATGTGCGCATCCACCTCCAGCAGCGCCGTCGGAATCCGCGAGGCGGCCGCCGCCGCCAGCATCGGCCCCGAGACGTAGCCGCCGGCGCCGAACACCACGTCGGGCCGCACCTTGGAGATGATCCTCCGGCACGCCAGCGGGGCGGCGCCGGCCCGCAGCAGGGAGCGCGCCAGTTCGGGGGAGAGCCTGCGCGGAATCCCGCCGATCGCAAACCGGTGAAAGGGATAGGCGGCCTCGGGAACCATCCTCGCCTCGTCGCGGTCACCGCCGGCGAACTCGACGTGCGCGCCCCTAGCCCGCAGCTCGCCGGCCACCGCCAGCGCCGGTACGACGTGCCCCGCGGTTCCGCCTGCGGCGATCAGCACGCGTGGGCTCTGCACGCTTGGGGGGTTCGGTCGCCTTGCCATCCTTCGCCTCGCGCCGGTTTCCAGAGGCGGCGCCACGCGCGGCCGCGGACGATTCCGCGACGTTCAGCATGACGCCGACCAAGCCGAGCATCACCACCAGGCTCGACCCGCCTGAGCTTATCAGCGGCAGCGGCACCCCCGTCAGCGGCAGGAAGCCGAGCACGGCGCCGAAGTTGACGATCGCCTGGCCGGCCACCAGCGATGTCGCACCGGCGGCCAGGTACTTGCCGAACGGATCCGTGCTGCGCAGGGCGATGCGAAAGCCGAGCGTCGTGAACAGCGCGAACGCGGCCACCGTCGCCAGGATCCCGACCAAGCCCAGCTCCTCGCCGATCACGGCGCCGATCATGTCGGTCGGCGCCTCCGGCAGGAAGCCGATCTTCTGGGTGCCGTTGCC
>JAWVDZ010000422.1:0-6869 GCA_033856955.1 Gaiellales bacterium | reverse complement strand
CTTCGACGATCCGCGCAATCCCGATCAGGCGCACTTCGGCGTGGATGTCGCAAGCGCGGTCGATCAGCAGGCCGTCTATGCGGTGCGCAGCGGTGCGATCGGAAGCGTGCAGCGCACGGGCGGGTTTGAAGATCACTTCTGGCTCGCCGGCGAGTTCGGCTACTGGCATGCCGAGTTCGCCGCCGGAGCCTCGGTCGCAGCCGGGCAGCGGCTGGGCACGATCCTGCCGCGGGTCAACCACGTGCACTTCGCCGAGTACGACGCCACCTGCGGATACGTCGACCCACGCAGGCCGACCGGCGCGCTGCACGACCCGGCGAACACCGAGCGCCCGGTGATCGGTCAGCTCTCGGCCTTCGTGGCCAACGCGGCCGCGTATCAGCCGTTCCTCTTCCGCCGGCTTCCCCGCCAGGTGACCGACACATCGACCAAGCTGGATCTCGCGCACCTGCACGGCGTGGTCGACTTTCGCGCCAGCGTGACCGACACGCCGCGGCACGCCACTCGCCGCTGGCCGCAGCAGCCGCTGATGGCGGCCGCCGTTCAGAGCTACCTGGCCAAGCCCACCGACGCCTCGCGCCGGTTCGGCTCGTACATCACGGCGCTGGACGGCTCGCGCCTGCTGACGGGCGAGAGTGCCGTGTACTCCGTTTTCGCGCCCGGCACCTTACGTCACATCCTGTGCTTCGGCGGTGGCGGGAAGTGTTTCACGCGGCTGATCATCCACGTCGCAGGACGCGGCTTCGACACCCGCCGCATGATCAACGGACCGTACCTGTGGTGCATGCGGGCGATAACGATCAACGGCATGCCAACCCGCAGCTGCACGCCGGTCGTGATTCACAACTAACACGAGCACGCCCGGCCCCGGATGCGGTCGGGGCCGGGCGTTTGCGGTCGTGCTAGCGAGAGACGCTGGCCTCGGCGGTCTTGGCGGCGGCCGGCATCACGAGCACCGGGCAGTGAGCGACATGCAGCAGGCGCTGCGTGACGCTTCCGAGCAGCAGTCCCGCGACAGGTGAATGGCCGCGCGTACCGGCGACGATCACGTCGGCGTGCTCGCGGTCCGCAATCTCGGCCAGCGCGTGGGCAGGACCGCCCACGGCAGACGTCGCGATATCGATCGACGTCTCGATGCCACGCTCGGCCAGCTCTGCCACGACCTTTCGGACGCTGGCTTCCAGCTCGTCCTCGTTGGCGCTCACGGGCTGGCCGCCGCCACGTCCCACGATCAGTTCGCGCACGTGGCCGACCACGATGCGGCCGCCGCTCTGCTTCGCCAGATCCTCGGCCAGCGGGATCGCGCGCTCCGAGGCTTCCGAGCCGTCGAGCGCAAGAAGGATCGTGTTGAACATGACGCACCTCCACGAGTTGGGTGTTCGTACCGCTGTCAGCTGGTACCTGTGATTTCACCTCCAGTGTCATGGACTGGGCCCGCCGCGGAATCGGGGAAGCGCGCACCGCGGCGGGGGAGAACTACCGATCCGCCCTGTCCACTCCAGCGAATTAGGCCTCATGACAGAGCGATTGGCGCCGCTTCGCACCCTCGCTCGACAGGCACCCGCTGGGGGTGCCCGCGAGAGGAGGCGTGCGATGCGCACCACCATTCTTCGAAGGACGTTCCACGTCGCGGTCAACTTCTTCTGCTACCCCGCCGGCCTCTACGACGCGTCGGTGATCGCCGCGGTGGAGCGGGCCGGATACCTGGGCGCGACCTCGACCGAGAACGGGCTGGCACGATGGAACGACCGCTGGGCGCTCGACCGCGTCCGCGTCAGCACACGGCGACGGCGTCGCCGGACTGGCCGCCCAACTTCGTGCGCTCGGCCTTTCCACCTGACGCCCATGAGCATCGGCGGCGGCGCTGCCCGGACGCCGCCGCCGATAGACTTCAGGGCGCATGGAAAGCGCTGCCGAACTGTTTGTGAGATGCCTCGAGAACGAGGGTGTGCGCCACGTTTTCGGCATCCCCGGCGAGGAGACGCTCGACCTCAACGAGGCGCTCGATGCCAGCGCCACGATCGAGTTCGTGCCGGTCCGCCACGAGCAGGGCGGCGCGTTCATGGCCGACGCCTACGGCCGCCTGACCGGCCGCGCCGGCGTCTGCCTGGGCACGCTCGGGCCGGGCGCCACCAACCTCGTCACCGGCATGGCGGACGCCTTCCTCGACCGCGCTCCCGTGGTCGCGCTGACCGGCCAGACCGACCTCTCCGAGATGCACAAGGAGAGCCACCAGTACATCGATGTGGTGCGGATGATGAAGCCGGTCACGAAGTGGAACGCTCGCGTCCACGACCCCGGCATCATCCCCGAGGCGGTGCGGAAGGCTTTCGCCGTGGCCGAGCAGGAGAAGCCCGGAGCCACCCACCTCGAGCTTCCCGCCGACGTGATGGAGACGCCCCTGGAGGGCGATCCGGTGCCGCGCCGGCCCCCCGCGCTGGTCGAGCCGGTCGCCGCCGAGCTGCACCGCGCCGCCGAGCTGCTGCAGGCCGCCGAGCGGCCGGTGATCCTGGCCGGGAACGGCATCGCGCGCCAGAACGCGGCGCCGGCGCTGCGCCGCTTCGTCCACCAAACCGGCCTCAACGTGATCACGACGTTCATGGGCAAGGGCGTTGTCGACGCCGACGACGAGCACACCCTGTTCACGGCCGGCCTGCGGGCGCAGGACTACCCGAAGGGCTTCATGGGCCAGGCCGACCTGGTGCTGTGCGTCGGCTACGACCTGGTCGAGTGGTCGCCGGCGAACTGGAACCCCAAGCGCGGCCGGCGCGTGATCTGCGTCGACACCGTGGCCGCGGAGATCGACGCCCACTACGTGCCGGACGTCGAGCTGACGGGCGACATCTCGCACATCCTCACCCACCTCGGAAACCTGGTCTCGGAGAAGCCCCCGGCACGCGTCGTGACCCCCGCCTACAACCAGATGATCCGCGATGCTCTGGAGTCGCACTCCGACGACGGCTTCCCGGTCAAGCCGCAGCGGGTGCTGCGCGACCTGCGCGCGCTGATGCGGCCCAACGACCTGCTGATCTCGGACGTCGGCGCGCACAAGCTGTGGATCTCGCGGCTGTGGCCGGCGCACGAGCCGAACACGGTGCTGATCTCCAACGGCGCCGCGGCGATGGGGTTCGCCGTCCCGGCCGCGGTGGCCGCCCGCATGGTGCTGCCAAAGGACCGGCGGGTGGTGACGATCTCGGGCGACGGCGGCTTCCTGATGAACGTGCAAGAGCTGGAGACAGCGAAGCGGCTGGGGCTCGCGATCGTCAACATCGTCTGGTCGGACAGCGCCTACGGCGTGATCGAGATCCACCAGCAGCGAAAGTTCGGCCACCTGGCGGGCACCAAGTTCACCAACCCCGACCTGGTCGGCCTGGCCGAATCGTTCGGCATCGCCGGCATGCGGGTCGGATCGGCCGACGAGGTTTCCCCGACTCTGCAGCGCGCGCTGGAGCTCGATGTTCCGTCCGTGGTGGAAATTCCAATCGATTACCGCGAGAACGCGAAGTTCTCGATGAATCTGGCCGACCTCGTCAAGGTCGGAGAGGGAGTCTGAGATGGCCATGACCGAAACCGTTCAGAAGCTGCTTGTCGGCGGCGAGTGGTACGAGACCGGGAACACGATCGACGTCACGTCGCCGTATGACGGCAGCGTCGTCGGCCGGGTCGCGTTCGGCGGCGGCGACGATGCCCGGCGCGCGATCGATGCCGCCGAGGTCGCCATGCGAAGCCCGCTGCCGGCCCACCGCCGTGCGGCCATCCTCGACCGCGTGGCGGAGCTGCTGCGCGAGCGCCGTGAGGAGTTTGCGCGCACGATCGCGATGGAGGCGGGCAAGCCGATCACCACCGCCGGCATCGAGGTCGACCGGGCGGTGCAGACGATCACCTTCTCGGCACTCGAGGCCCGCCGGCTGACCGGCGAGACGGTGGCGATGGACGCACATCCCGCCGGCGAGGGCAAGGCCGGCCTGATCCTGCGCCTGCCGATCGGCATCGTGGCGGCGATCTCGCCGTTCAACTTCCCGCTCAACCTCGTCTGCCACAAGGTCGGCCCGGGGTTCGCCGCCGGCTGCGCCGTGGTGTTGAAGCCGGCCGGCGCGACGCCGCTGTCAGCGCTGCTGCTGGCTCGGGCGTTCGCCGACGCCGGCCAGCCGGCCGGATGGCTGAACGCGATCGTGGGCAAGTCGAGCGAGATTGGCGACGTGATCGCCGAGGATCCGCGCGTCAAGATGATCACCTTCACCGGCTCGTCGCAGGTGGGCTGGGGCATCCGCCAGCACGCCCACAAGAAGAAGGTCTCGCTGGAGCTGGGGAACTCGACGCCGCTGATCGTGCTGGCCGACGCAGACCTCGAGAAGGCGGCCACCGCGATCGCTGCGAACGGCTACGCGTTCGCCGGGCAGAGCTGCATCTCGGTGCAGCGCGTCTATGTCGAGGATTCGGCCCACGACGCGCTGATCGAGAAGCTGGTGCCGAAGGTGGAAGCGCTCAAGGTCGGCGATCCGCTCGATCCGGAGACCCAGGTCGGGCCCGTGATCGACACCGAGAACCGCGATCGCATCGCAAGCTGGGTCGACGCCGCGGTGTCGTCCGGCGCGAAGCTGCTCGCGGGCGGCGTGGTGGGAGACGACGGCCTGCTGCGCCCGACGCTCTTGGACGAGGTCTCGCTGGACATGGCGGTGGCCTGCAACGAGGTCTTCGGCCCGGTGGTCGCCATTGCCCGTGTGTCCAACCTCGACGAGGCGATCGAGAGGGCGAACGGCACCGAGTACGGCCTGCAGGCCGGCGTCTTCACGCAGGACATCACGAAGGCGATGCGGGCCGCGCGCGAGCTCGAGTTCGGCGGCGTCACGCTCAACGAGGCCCCCACCTATCGCGCGGATCAGATGCCCTACGGCGGCGTCAAGGAGTCCGGCAACACGCGCGAGGGGCCGAAGTTCGCCGTCCAGGAGATGACCGAGCCGCGGATGGTCGTGATTGCGCTCTAGTCGCTGACGGCCTCCAGCACCGACGCCACAGAGGTCTCGAGAGCCGTCAGGTCGTAGCCACCCTCGAGCACCAGCGCGAGGCCGCCGCACAGCTCGCGCAGCTCGGCGGCCATCGCGCCGAAGGCGGCCGAGCTGAGGCCGAGCGAGCAGAGCGGATCGGCTCGATGGGCGTCGAATCCCGCCGAGACGATCAGCAGCTCCGGCTGGAACTGCCGAAGCGCCCCCAGTGCGTGCTCGCGAAACACCTCGAGGTAGCGCTCCTCGCTGCAGCCCGCGGCAAGCGGGAGGTTCACGGTGGCACCCTCGCCCGCGTCGGCGCCGCGCTCGGACGCCGCTCCCGACCCGGGGTAGAAGGGGTACTGGTGAAGCGAGACGTACAGCACCTTGGGATCTCGATAGAAGATCGCCTGGGTGCCGTTGCCGTGGTGGGCGTCCCAGTCGAGCACGGCGACCCGATCCGTGCCGAGCACGTCGCGGGCGTGGGCGGCGGCGACCGCTGCGCTGTTGACGATGCAGAAGCCCATCGCGCGGGCCGGCTCAGCGTGGTGGCCGGGCGGGCGGCCGAAGCTGAAGGCGGCGGGCGCGCCGGCGGCGACCTCGTCTGCGGCGGCGATCGCAGCTCCGGCGCCGCGCAGCGCGGCCGGCCAGCTGACCTCGCCGACCACCGTGTCGGCGTCCAGCGCGCCGCCGCCCTCGGCGCAGAACCGCTCCACCAGGTCGAGGTAGCCGGGAGCGTGGACGCGTTCGAGCTCCTCCCTTGAGGCGGGCTGAGCCTCGGCGATGGGCGCGCCTGCGGCGACCACCGCGCGGCGCACAGCGGCGTAGCGTTGCGGTCGCTCGGGGTGGCCATAACCCGGATCGTGCTGCTCGAATTGCTCGTGCATGTAACACGTCATCGCCATCGCTTGTGACACCTCGCTCGTGGGACGATCCCAGGGCTGCAGCTCAGGATTGCCGGATATATGGGCGATATTAACGGGGACTTAACATTTCGGGGCGCGAAATCAATGCCACAAGCGTCATAATGGTCACGAGCCGTAAGTGACCTTGTGACAGTCCGAGGAGTCGTCCATGTACCGATTCAGCCGCGCCATTTTCGTCGAGATCAAGGATCTGGTCGATCCGCACCCCGAGACGGTATCCGTCCCCGAGGGGAAGCGGCGCGTGCTCCAGTCGTGCGAGGCGACGATCGAGCGGCTGGCCCGCGATCCGCACTACTTCGCGAAGCCCAGCCAGAGCCTGTTCCAGGAGATCCGCCACCTGTTCTCGATCTCGAGCCAGGCGCGCGTCTACAGCTCGATCGACCGGCACATCACCCAGGCGGTCAGCTACATCCTCGAGGAGATCGAGCGCAGCGGCGAGGGAATCGCGAGCTGCAAGGCGACCACTCGCAAGGGCAAGCCGTGCCAGCGCACGCCTCTCCCCGAGCGCGAGTACTGTCCCTCGCATCAGCACCTCGAGGAGCGCAAGCCCGTCGCTGCGTAACGATTCGCGCGGGGCGCCAGCGGCGCCATCCCGCGGCTGAATTCAGGGCTCTGCCCGACAGCGGCAGCGTAAGGATGTGCGCGGGGCGCCAGCGGCGCCACTCGCGACTGTCCTCTGGGCTCTGCCCGACAGCGGCAGAGGCCGTTCGACCGTGGACTGGTCAGACCCCAGGCCCGATGCCGTTCGACCGTGGACTGCGGCTCGGGGTAGGCGTCAGGCCCCATACGGGGCCGCACCCCTCTCGCACCCACGCCCTCACAGCCCCAGCGTGAGCTGCTGGTGGTACTGAAACCCGCTCACGCCGAGGCCCACCAGGCGAAGCGCGCTCGGGCGCTTGTCGAGCGCGCGGTCGAGCAGCATGCAGCCCAGCTCGGCGATCTGGTCTCCGTCGTCGGTGCC
>JAWVDZ010000421.1:0-3041 GCA_033856955.1 Gaiellales bacterium | reverse complement strand
GTCAAGTCCACCGAGACGTTCATGTACCTCGACCTGCACAAGCAGACCTTCGCCTGGGGCACGCGGTAACGATTCCGCCCGGTGCGGGCAGTGGAGGGTATGACCCAATCATCTGACCGGACACAGGCCGAGGCGCGGTTTCGCCTCGTCTTCTCCCATCTCGGCGCGGTGAAAGCGTACGCACGGCGCCGCGGCAGCCCTGATGTGAACCCTGACCCGGGTGGCCCGCTGGAAGACCGAGCGCTGTTCGATGCGATCGTTGCGCGGCCCGGCGATCGGCGACTTCTGATGTCCTCGAGCGGTCGCCGCCGCATCTGGCCGGCCGTTGTCGTGCTCGCAGTCGCGCTGCTGGGCGGGGGCGCCGCCTGGGCACAGCTCGTCAGCGATCCGCTGGCGCTGTTCCGGGCGAATCCTGAGAACGATGGCAACCAGCCGGGTGGCCTTTGGGATCAGAAGGTCGTGCCGTCAACGGTGCGGCGGGTGGGAGTCGTCCGGATCCCGACCGTTGGCGACCTCCAGCTCTGGTACGGCGAGACCGAGCAGCATGGCTGGTGTGGCGCGCTTCGCTCACCGGACGGCGGCTGGCTCGGCACCGAGCAGGCCGGGCCCACGATGGCCGGCGGCACCGTACCCGGGTGTTTCCCCACCAGGCAGCAGATCAACGGCAGCGACCCCGTCTATCTGATCAACGGCTTCGACTACGTCGAGAACGACGTCGACCTGCGCGACGGTGGCGGTCCCTACTGGCGCATCAGCTATGGACTGGTGGACGGTTCGCCGTCGCCCGTTCGGGTTGTCGATCTCGTCTCGGGGGCGGAGTCCGCG
The DNA here is from genome assembly GCA_033856955.1 of Gaiellales bacterium. Classification (GTDB taxonomy): domain Bacteria; phylum Actinomycetota; class Thermoleophilia; order Gaiellales; family JAICJC01; genus JAICYJ01. Next base: position 2,216 of record JAWVDZ010000421.1, on the reverse strand, counting down.
GTAACCGACGGCACGTTCTTGATCGCGGTGCGCGACGCCGATCCGTCGCGTGCGTTCGCCATGCACCTGGTGGCCTACGACGCGAAGGGAGCGGTGGTTGCGGACGAGAACCGCGCGCAGAGCTGATCCACGGAAGGGCCCGGCCCACCCAGCCCGGTGGAGATGAGCGAGTTCAGGCCATGACCATGGCCAGCAGCGCCTTCTGGGCGTGCAGCCGGTTCTCGGCCTCGTCCCACGCGGCCGATCGCGGTCCGTGCAGGATCTCGTGGGTGATCTCCTCGCCGTAGTGGGCCGGCAGGCAGTGCAGCACGATGCTCTCGCTCGGCGCTTGCGCGAGCAGGGCGGCGTCGAGGCGGTAGGGCGTGAGGTTCGCGATCCGCTGCTCCCGCTCGGCCTCCTGACCCATGCTCGTCCAGACGTCGGTCACGATCGCGTCCGCCGCCTGCACCGCCTCGACCGGGTCCTCGACCAGCGTCACGTCGCCGGCGGCAGCGACCACCTGCGCGTCCGGCTCATACCCGAGCGGTGTCGCCACCGTCACCCGCATGCCGATCATGCCGGCGGCGGTGATCAGTGAGTGGCAGACGTTGTTGCAGCCGTCGCCGATCCACGCCAGCCGCCTGCCCTCCAGGTCGCCCAGCCGCTCGCGCAGCGTCTGCAGATCGGCCAGCGCCTGGCACGGATGATGGCTGTCGGTGAGGCCGTTGATCACCGGCACGGCGGCCGCTTCGGCCAGTCGCTGGACGTCGGCATGCGAGCGCGCCCGGATCATGATCGCGTCGACGTAGCGCGAGAGCACGATGCCGGTGTCCTCGATCGTCTCGCCCCGGCCAAGCTGCATCTCCGATGCGGACAGGTTGAGCGCCGTGCCACCCAGCTGCGAGATGCCGACCTCGAATGAGACGCGGGTGCGCGTGGAGGCCTTCTGAAAGATCATCGCCAGCGTCCGGCCGGGCAACAGCCGGTGTGGCACCCCCTGGAGTTGGAGCAGCTTCAGCTGATCCGCCAGGTCGAGCAGCGCGATCAGCTCGTCGAGCGTCAGCTGATCGATCGAGAGGAGGTCTCGTCCGGTCAGGGAGGGGGAGGCAGCAGTGATCGCCATTGCATGAGTATGCCACGGGGTTGCATGAATATGCAAAAGCGATCGATGCGATCTAACCATGCATATCACGCCTTTGAGCTACAGAAGCCCGCCCAGATTGGCGATATAGAGAGAGAGTCGTCCCATCCCCCCGGGAGGCGTCGTGAGCGCGAACGGAGCGCTGAGATCTCGTGTACGACCTGTGGGGGCCGTGTCCCGGCCCCGCTTCGCGCTGGTCCTCGCGATCGTGATCGCCTCACTGGCCGTCGCTCCGCAGGCCCTGGCCACGAACACGATCGGCGTAAAGGTCACAACCAAGCCCAAGAGCGCCTCCAGGTCGACCACCGCAGCGTTCGCCTGGCGCACCGCAGGCAGAGTGACGCGCACGTTGTGTGCGCTCGATCGCGGCCGCTTCGCCAAGTGCAGCCGCCATCGCACCTACAAGCATCTCAAGAACGGCCTGCACACCTTCCGCGTGGAGGCTGTGGGCGCGACCACCAAGCGGGTCGCCTCATATCGCTGGCGGGTTGACACGGTTGCGCCCAGCGCGCCGCTGGCGGCCGGCGGCTCGGCGGCCTGGCAGAGCGTGGCGTCGATCGTCGTCTCAGCGGCGGGATCGACGGACGGTGGCAGCGGGCTGGCCGGCTACCAGCGGCGAAGCTCGGTCGACGGCGGCGTGACCTGGTCGACGGGAACCGCCGGAGGCCAGCTGACGGCCGGCGCCGGTGGCGAGACGCTGGTGCAGTTCCGTGCCCTCGACCGCGCCGGCAACGCGTCGGCGTGGAGCCCCGCCACCGGCACCGCCGGCGCCATCGCGCGGATCGATCGCGACGCTCCCTCAGCCCCGCTGGTGGCCGGCGGCTCGCTGCAGTGGCGGAACGCCGTCTCGGTGGACGTGACAGGCGCCGGCGCGATCGACGTGGGGGGCGCGGGCGTCGACCACTATGAGTACCGAACCTCGACGGACGGAGTGATCTGGTCGCTGGGAACAACCGGCAGCGACGTCGCGGTGACCGACCCCGGCGAGACGCTGGTCGAGTTCCGAGCCGTTGACGCCGCCGGCAACGCGTCATCGTGGGCTCCGCTGCTGGCCGACGGAGGCTCAACGGTCAGGATCGACCGCACGATTCCCACC
>JAWVDZ010000420.1:0-2723 GCA_033856955.1 Gaiellales bacterium | reverse complement strand
AGGTGGGTGACGACGATGCGGCCGGTGCCCTCCGGGTTGACCCCGTACCGTCCGCCGATCCGCACCGCTTCCTCGCCGAACCAGCGAAGAAACTCACCGCCGTAGGTCACCTCGCCGCGCGCCTCGGCCAGCGGCTTGCCCATCTCGAGGGTCATGAGCAACGCAAATTCGTCGGCGCGTTCCTGAAGCAGGTCGAAGGCCCGACGCAGAATCTCGGCCCGCACCCGTGGCGGAGTGGCGGCCCAGGATCCTTGCGCGGCGACCGCCGCATCCATCGCCCGCGTTCCGTCCGCGACCCACGCGTCTGCGATCGTCTTGATCACGAGCCCGGTGGCCGGATCCTGCACCTCGATGGCCCGCCCGGACGTGGATTCGACCCAGTCCCCACCGATGAACATCCGGTCGGGCACCTTTGCCAGCAGTTCGGGTTCAGAAATCGTACTCATGCGAACGAGTCTAGTTTTGTCTGTCGGGAGTTAGAGGGGTGGCCGGCGCCCGTCCTGGCCGGCTCAGGATCGCTCGATGCGAACCCCCGCGGCGGCGAGCTCCTCGAGGGCCGCGGCGCTCGAGTCCGGCGCCACACCGGCCACGAGGTCATCCAACACCCGAACCGTGCGTCCGCTGCGAACGGCATCGAGCGCCGACCTCAGCACGCAGTAGTCGGTGGCGATTCCGACGACATCGATCTCGTCGACGCCGAGCTCTTCGAGCTTGTGCGTGACCGTCTGTCCGTCGGCGGTCTCCCCCTCGAAGATGGAGTACGCAGGCTTTCCCTGCCCCTTGAGCACCGGGATGGTGATGCGGGAGGCGTCGAGGCTCGGGTGGTACTCGGCGCCGACTGTGCCGCTCACGCAGTGGACCGGCCAGCTGTTCACGAAGTCTGGCGCCTTTTCCAAGGCAAAGTGGCCGCCGTTGTCGTTGTCGCCGTCGTGCCAATCCCGGGAGGCGAAGACGTGTTCGTAGCGATCCGGATGTTCGGCCAGGTACCGCGAGATGCCGGCGGCGACCGCGGCCCCGCCCTCAACCCCGAGCGCTCCGCCCTCGGTGAAATCGTTCTGCACGTCGATGATGAAGAGCGCCTTGGTCATGTTCGCCTCTGTTTTGGAGAGCTCAGTTGTTGGAGAGGTTGTCGCCGCACTTGAATGCGGCGGTCGTAATGGTGTCGAGAGCCGGCTGGGTGCGGCTGTTGATCGCGCCGAGCGCGTAGAAGGCGAAGGACAGTGTGGAGCCGTCGGCCGCGTGGATGATGCCGGCGAGGGCATACTCGGTCTTGATCCACCCGGTCTTGGCGATGACGGCTCCGCGGGCGACCGCATTCGCCCCGGTGAACCGGCCGGCAAGGGTACCGGTCTTGCCCGCGATCGGGAGCGCGTTGGAGATGATCTCCAGGTTCTGTTTGCCGCCGGCGATCTTGGCCATGAGTTGGGCGACAAAGACCGCCGGAACGGCGTTGTCGTTGCTCAGCCCCGAGCCATCCCGAATCGTCACGCCAGTCGGCACCAGCCCATAGCTCTTGAGCGCGGCGGGAATCACCGTGGCGAGGGAGGCGGACGAGCCGGTGTTCCCCGCCGCCTTCGACGTGACCCTGGCAAGCATCTCGCCGAGGGCGTTATCCGAGGCCGGCAGCATCTGGCTGACGAGCACTCGCACCGGCTGCGACTGCACCTGACCGAGCAGTGGCGTTCCGGCCGGCGCGGCGCCCATGGTGACGTGGCTCGCGCCGCCCAGCCCGAGATCGGTCGCGAAGGCCGCACCGGCGTCGCCGACCGGGTTGCTACTTCGCGGACTGTCTTGCGAACGCGGGTTCGCGCGCCCACCGTCCACCATGAGCGCGGTCACCTCCGGCTGGTACCCCTGAGTCTGCTCGCTGCGCTCCCAGCTCGGGTCCCAGTTGTCGGCGGGGTCCCACAGGGTCGAGTCGAGCACGAGATCGGTGATCGGTGTGCCGGGGTGCAGCTCTGCCCACTTCGCCGACACCTGGGCGGCCAGATCGGTGAGTTTCGGCGCCCCGCGGTAGACGCTCTCCTGCCCAGCGCCGAGGGCGCTGAGGGTGGGATCGCCGCCGCCGACAAGCACGACCGTGCCCGGCGTTGCCCCCTCGTACACCCTGGTCGGAATCTGGTAGTCGGGAGACAACACGGAGAGGGCGGCCGCGGCGGTGAGGGTCTTCAGCACGCTCGCGGTGCGGGCGGCCGTCGCAGCAGACCGATCGAACAGCACCTCCCCCGTCGTCGTGTTGATCACGCTTCCCTCGAAGCTCAACAGGTTGGGGTCGGCCGCCTGGCCGGCAATGGAACAGGTGCGGAGGCGAGTGGGGTCGGCAAGCGTCGCGGGCACCGGCCGCGCTGATGGGGTCGGCGGCACGCTCGGCTTGATGCTGTGGGATGCCGCCGGCGCGGACGCGGCCGTGGTCGATCCGACGGCGGCGCCGACGAGGACCGAACCAGTGACAAGCAGCGCAAATCCGACGCCGATTGCAGAATTCAGCCAGACCTTCGGATGCGCCAGCCGAATCGCGCCGAGTCCGAACACCGGCGCGACTCCGGTCGGGGCTTCCGCTCGAGCCGCGGCGGCATCCGCGTCCTCGCGTGCCTGGCGTCGCGTCAATGGAGGCTGCGGCCCGGGTGGTTGTGGACCGGGCGATTGTGCCTCAAGCGGGTCACTCACCCACCAATGATAACGGGCACACCGCCGACGCCGCCCGGGGCCTATTCGCCCGGGTA
>JAWVDZ010000419.1:0-3888 GCA_033856955.1 Gaiellales bacterium | reverse complement strand
CTGACGACGCTCGCGCCCACGGGCACCGCCCATGTGCCGGTGCTTCTTTCCTGGGGCTGGAAGGCGGGGGCGAAGACGTACAAGGTCGAGGTCTCGCGCGACTCCAGCTTCGTCAGCAGCGTTGAATCGGCCGAGATCGACACCTCGAGCTGGGCTCCGCTGCTGGGCACGGCCGACTACTCCAACGGCGGCCTGCTGTACTGGCACGTCCAGGCGATCGACTCGCACGGCACGCACGGCACATGGTCTCCGGCCACGCCGCTGGTGTTCGCGAACAAGCTGGTGCCGACCGCGTCCACCACGGTCATCCCGCACGGCGCAGCCGCGACCGTCACGATCACGGTCAGGGACGGCTTGGGCCACATCGTGCCGGGCGCCAAGGTGACCGCCTCCGGTGCCGGGATCGTCACCACCTCGAAGCTGACCGGGTCGACCGGCAAGGCCGTCTTCAAGGTGCACCCCACCAAGGCCGGCAAGATCAAGTTCTCCGCCACCAAGGCGGGCTGCGTCGCCGGCGTCGTCTACACCAGCGTCTACTAACTCGTAGCGCGTATGCGGCCGGGGCGTGGGTTACGCCCCGGCCGCCGCTTCGCTCACTCCCCGGCCGGCGCGGTCGGCGGGCGGGGCTCGATCCGGCGCCGGATCGGCGGCCAGATGCGGGTGCCGATGGCGGCCGCGATCGCCAGCAGGATCGCGATCGGAAGCACCACTCCTGCACCCACGATCACGCCCGAGATCACGCTCACGGCTGCGTGCCAGGCGCGGCTGAAGGCGCTGCGCAGCGAGCCTGGCTTGGCGGGTGCGGTCGCCGCGGCGCCGGTCTGCTTCAGCGAGACGGTGATCGTGGACATATCCGCCTGGTCGTGCAGATAGCGCAGCCGGCCGGCGATCTGCTCGATCTGGCCCTGCACCTGCGACAGCTCGTTCTCGACCCGGATCGTGTCGGTGACGCCGATCGCACGGTTCATCAGCCGAAGCAGCACGCGTTCCTGAGCGTGGAGGTTGCGCTCGCGGGCGGCGAGGTCGACGAACTCCTGGCCGACCTCCTGGCCGTTCACGCTCTCCGAGCGCACCTTGGCGCCTCCCAGCGTGTGCAGCTTGTGCATGGTGTCCTCGAAGCGCGCCGCCGGAACCCGGATCACGATCAGCGACGCCCGCGATCGAACTCCAGCCGTGTCGGTCGAGATCACGTAGCCGCCCATGTCGCGTGCGATCTCGGTGGCCTGGTCGACCGCGTCACCGAAGCTCTTCTTCTTGACCTCCAGCGACAGCTTGCCGGTCTTGATCACGGTCGAGCGCAGCGGCGGCAGCGCGGGCGACTCGCTCGGCCCGGGCGACTGGTCGCCATACGTCACCGCCGAGTCGTACTGCGCAGCACCGGTCTTGCCCGCCCCGGCGGGGAGGGCGATCGCATGGGCAGCGTCGCCACCCCCTCCGCCTCCGCTTCCGGCCGAGCTACTGCTGCCGGCGCAGCCCACCGCGCCGCTCAGCAGCAGCAACGACACCGCCGCCGCCGCTCCCCGTCGTCCTGCACTCATCTTGAGCCTCCTCCGATGTTTCGGGGAGTGAGACGCGGCGACCGGGGCTGTGGTTCCCGCTCAGGCCGCGGAGCGGTCGCCGGTCACCCGCTCGACCGCGTCGCGGCGCGGGCCGCAGACGAACACCACCTCCGTGTTTCGCAGGTGAGACACCGATCCCACCCGCTCGCCGGCGGGGTTGTGGATGCCGATCCGGGCGCCCACGTAGCGCCTCGAGTCGATCGCGACCTGGCCCACGTAGCCCCGGTTGGCGAGCAGCGAGCGGACGTCCGCCAGGTCATGGAAACCCTCGTTCGAGAACGAGACCACCAGCCATGGGGTCGGCAGCCGCTCGATCAGACCCGATAGCGCCGTCCATGCCGTGCGGCGTGAGTTGTACGCGCTCCTTCGCTCCCGCACGTCCTCGCGCTTGCAGGCTACGCCGAAGTGGCCGGGGGCGTCGTTTCTCACGATCGTCTCCCAGACGTGGTAGTTGGCGAAGTAGGAGTGCTGGTTGTAGGGCGGATCGAGGTAGGCCAGATCGACCCCGCCCAGCTGCTCGGCGACGTCGTTGGCGTCGCCCCGAAGTGCGCGTCCGGTGGGGCCCTCGACCGGCTCGGGCTCGCGCAGCCGCATCGGCTTCGCCGCCCTGGGCGCCCAGCTCTTGAGGTAGGCCATCTGCAGACCGACGGTGCTGTCCACCCGGTCGGCCGCCTCCAGCAGGCTGGTCAGCAGCAGCCCGCGCTCGACATCGGTTCCGGCGATGCGGTCGATCTCGGCCCGGATCGCGTCGATCCGCATACCGTTCTCGGGTTGGAAGTAGCGCGCCTGCTCGCAGAACGTCTCGGTGACGTAGCCGCGCACGCCGGGCAGCCCGTCAAGGTGCTCGATCAGGCGCCGCAGCCGGTCGCGGTCGACGCTCTCGTCCGCCTCGATGTAGGCACGGCCCAGCGCCTCCGAGTAGCTGGCGGTGTCATTCGAGACGACGCGCGTCCCGCCGCGGCGAAGCGCCTGCCCCACCCGCGTGGTGCCTGCGAACAGGTCGGCGGCGCTCTCGACGCCCAGGCCGGCCACGATCTCGGCCAGCAGCGGTACCAGCGTCCGTTTCGAGCCGAGGTACTTGATCATCCGACCGAACCGTAGGGCCGGCCCCGGATGGGACTCGGCCGCACCTAATCCCGGAGGAACGCCAGCACGGCGAGGACGCGGCGGTGGTCTTCGGCTGCCTGGGGCAGGCCGAGCTTGTGGAAGATGCTGGTGACGTGTTTTTCGACGGCGCGTTCGGTGACCACCATCCGCTCCGCGATACCGCCGTTGCTTCGCCCCTCCGCCATCAGCTCCAACACCTCACGCTCGCGGTTGGTGAGCGAGGAGATGGGATCATCCTTGCGGTGCCGGCCGACCAGCTGGCTGACCACCGCCGGGTCAAGCGCGCTGCCACCCTGCCCGACCCGCCGCACCGCCGCCGCGAACTCCTCGATGTCAGACACGCGATCCTTCAACAGGTAACCGACACCCTCGCTCGACTCCGCCAACAGCTCCATCGCATAGCCCGGCTCGACGTACTGGCTCAACACCAACACCCCCACCGCCGGATACCGCTCCCGGATCTGCTTCGCCGCGCGCAACCCCTCATCGGTCTGCGTGGGCGGCATGCGGATATCCACGATCGCCACATCCGGCTTCGAAAACCCCACCCGCCGCAACAGGTCATCAGCATTATCCACCTGCCCCACCACCTCAAACCCGGCATCCACCAACAACCGCGCCACACCCTCCCGCAACAACACCGAATCATCCGCCAGCACCAGTCGCATGGCCGGCGGCACGGCCTTGGGGATGCTCTGCTCGGCCTCGCCGCGCAGGGCGGTCTGGGGCGACTCGAGGCCCGCGATCTCGACGCCGTAGACGCGCTCGGGGTCGTCGAAGTCCTTCAGCCGCTGCGTGCCCAGGTCGTGGAGGTACAGTCCTTCCGGCTCGTCGTCCAGCTCGTCGCGCGCGGTGTGCGAGAGCAGCACCTGGCCGCCCCGGCCGACGGCACAGATGCGGGCGGCACGGTTCACGTCCAGGCCAAAGTAGCGGCCCTCCGACCGCAACGGGTGGCCGCTGTGGATACCGATCCGCACCCGCACCTCGCCTCCCTCCGGCCAGCTGTGGGCGTGCAGCGCACGCTGCGCATCGGCGGCCGCGCAGACCGCGAGCGTTGCGCTGGGGAAGGCGGCGAAGAAGGCGTCGCCCTGTGTGTCGACGATCTCGCCCTGGTGCCGCTCGAACGCCTCGCGCAGGTGGGCGGAGTGGTCGGCCAGGACGGCGACGTAGCGGTCGCCCAGCGTCCGCACGAGCCGCGTCGAACCCTCGATGTCGGTGAACA
>JAWVDZ010000418.1:0-8330 GCA_033856955.1 Gaiellales bacterium | reverse complement strand
ACGGTCACGCCCGCAGCGGCGGCGGCCGCAGCGGGTATCACGAGCTGCCGCCAGGGCAGCCGGCCGTGGCGGCGGTGCACGGCATGAAGGCCGGCCACCACCCCCGGCACGGCGCAGGTGGCCGAGCCGACGTGGAAGATCTGTGTCGTTCGCTCGTCGAACGGCACGGCGATCTCCTCGATCTCGGCCAGATGGCGGTCGGCGGGCAGGTCGATGCCGGGCTTGCTGGTGAAGGCGTCGAGCAGGGCGGCCCTGCCGGTGCGGGCGGGACGCACCATCACGAAGCCGCCCCCGCAGGGCCCGGTCAGCGCCGGCTCGGACGCCCATGACATGGCGCCGGCGGCGACGATCGCGTCGACCGCGTTCCCGCCCTGCTCCAGCGCCTGGGCACCGGCGCGCGCCGTCAGCTCATGTCCGGCCGCGATTGCACCTCGCATGCCGCAATCCTACGGCCTACGGGTACTGGTCAGCTCTGGAGGAAGCTCGGCGGCTCGAGCAGATCGTCCGGCGGCAGCGCCGCGGGACGGCCGGCCTGGCCGCCGGATGCCGAGGATCCGCCGGTCATGCTGAACCCGGTGGCCACCACGGTCACCCAGATCTGCCCCGCCAGCTGCTCGTCCACCGACGCTCCGAAGATGATGTTGGTGCGGTCATCGGAGGCCGCCCGCACGATCTCGGCCGCCTCGTTGACCTCGTGCAGCGAGAGGTCGCTGCCGCCCGAGATCGAGAGCAGGATGCCGCGCGCGGCACGCACCTCGTGGTCGATCAGCGGGCTGCGAACGGCGCGCGTGGCCGCCTCCGCCGCCCTGTTCGGCCCCGTCGCCATGCCGATTCCCATCATCGCCGTGCCGGCGTCCGACATCACGGCGCGGACGTCGGCAAAGTCGAGGTTGATCAGCCCGGGCAGGGTGATCAGATCGCAGATGCCCTGCACGCCCTGGCGCAGCACGTCGTCGGCGATCCGGAACGCGTCCACCAGCGGGGTGCCCTTCTCGAGCACCTCGAGCAGGCGGTCGTTGGGGATCACGATCACGGTGTCGGCCGCCTCGCGCAGCGCCTCCACCCCGCCGCGGGCCTGGGAGCCTCTGCGGCTGCCCTCGAACGCGAACGGCGCCGTCACTATGCCCACCGTCAGCGCACCCACCTCGCGCGCGATGCGGGCGATCACCGGGGCCGCGCCGGAACCCGTGCCGCCACCCTCGCCGGCCGTCACGAACACCATGTCCGAGCCGCGCAGGACGGTCTTGATGCGGTCGTAGGAGCCCTCGGCCGACGTCCGCCCGACATCCGGGTCGGCACCCGAGCCGAGGCCCTGGGTCTGCTCGCGGCCGATGTGGATCTTGGTCGGCGCGTCGGACATCTGAAGCTGCTGGATGTCGGTGTTGACCGCGATGAACTCGACGCCCTTGACGTCGGACTCGATCATGCGGTTGACCGCGTTGCAGCCGCCACCGCCGACGCCGACCACGCGGATCACGGCCAGGTAGGGCTGCCCATCGGGTCTGGGAAACGGCGACGCGCCGCTGTCGTCCGGCTCGGGCAGATCGATCAGCTGGGGGCGTGCGGCCTGGCGCTTGGGTCGGGGAGCCGGCGGCTCCGCCGGCTGCTCGTCCGCCTCGGCGCTCTGTCCGCCCTCCGTCGCCTTGAAGAGCTGGGCGAGCGGGCCGTCGCGCATGCTATTTCGCTTTGCCATTGCGGAGCACCTCCCCGGCGAGGTCACGGTAGGCCTTCGCCGCGTTGCCCTTGGAATCGTACTTCAGGACGGACGTTCCCTTCACGGGCGCCTCGGCGTAGCGGATCGTCTTTCGGATCTTGGTCTCGAATACGAGATCGCCGAAGTTCTCCTGGAGGATCTCGACCGCCTCGCGCGAGTGCAGCGTGCGGCCGTCGAACATGGTGGGCAGGATGCCCTTGATGCGGACATCCGGGTTGAGGTTCTCACGGATCATGGTGAGCGTGTTCTCGAGCTGGATCAGGCCGCGCAGCGAGAGGTACTCACACTGCACCGGCACGATCACCCCGTCTGACGCGGTCAGCGCGTTGATCGTCAGCAGGCCGAGCGACGGCGGCGTGTCGATCAGGATGTAGTCGTAGGCTCCGCGCACCGGCAGCAGCGCCTTCTGCAGTGCCCGTTCGCGGCCGATCATCGACGACAGCGCCAACTCGGCGCCGGCCAGGTCGATGCTGCTGGCGGCAAGGTCGATCTCACGGCGCAGGATCACGTCTTCGATCGGCGTCTTGTGCACCAGCACGTCGAACATCGTGCGCTCGAGATCGTCGGGATCGATGCCCTGACTCATGGTCAGGTTGGACTGCGGGTCGAGATCGACGCACAGCACGCGCTTGCCCCGCTCGACCAGCGCCACGCCGAGGTTGAGCGTGGTCGTGGTCTTCGCGACTCCACCCTTCTGGTTCGCGAAAGCGATCACCTGACCCACAGATACTCCTCCGACGATGGTGAGATCCGGCCGCCCGCGCTGCTGGAGCAGGCCAGCCGCTGCACTGTTTCCAAACTGCATCGGGACGCTGTTCGCGCCGGTGCAGTCTAATCCTGCCAGCGCGGCGACTTGTCCAACTACCCGCGGGCGCGCGCGGCGGCGATGCGATCGGCCGGCATCGGGTGCGACGCCGTCAGCGTGTGCCACAGCCGTGGCGGCCGCAGTTCCATCAGATTCTGCTCGACCAGCCGCTCGAACGTCTCGGCGTAGCGCTCACCCTGGCCGGTGACCGAGACGGCGTACGCGTCGGCCGCCCGTTCGCGCCGCCGCGAGTAGGCGGCTCCGAGCGGCGAGATCGCGCTGGAGGCCAGCATGAAGCCGATCATCAGCGCGGGCAGGCAGGTGAGGTGGCCGGGGCCGTCGGGGGCCAGCCAGCGCACGGATGCCCAGGCGCCGGCCATCCCCGCCGCGAGCGCCAACGCCGACCAGGCCAGCAGCCGCCAGACGTCGTTCGTGACGTGGTGGCCGAGCTCGTGCGCGAGCACCAGCCGGGTGTCCTCGATCCCGGTCTCGGCCTCGCTGCCCTCGCCGATCGTGTCGCCGACGTAGACACGCAGCGTCGGCCCGAGGCCCGCGACCATCGCGTTCGCGGCCGAGGTCTTCTCCCCCATGTGCAGCAGCCGCAGCTCCTTCACCGCGACCCCGCTGGCGCGGATCGTGCGCCACAGCTCCTCGGCCAGCTCGCCCTCGGCAAGCGGCTCGCTGCGAACGAACAGCGGCAGCAACAGCACCGGCCACAGGATCGTGAGCGCGACCGAGAGCGTGACCGCTCCCCCCCAGGCCGGCAGCGCCCACCAGTCCGGCGACAGCCGCTGGCAGCCGAGCAACCCGAGCACTACCGCCCCACCCAGGGTGAGGCCGATCAGCCGCGCCTTGGCCTGGTCGCCAAGCCATCCGGCCATGGTCTGGCGGGAGAGGCCGTTGCGCCGCGAGAGCACGTGCCCGGAGTAGCCGAAGGGGATCGAGATCAGCGGCAGCGCGACGGCCAGGGCGGCCACGCAGCCCCAGCCGCCCAGGCTGTCCGCCCAGATCGCGATCGCAGCCAGACCGACCAGGCCGGCGGCGGTGTCCGCAAGCGACAGCCGGCGCCGCGCCCGGTTGTACACCGTGGCCTGGCGCTGGCGCAGGTGATCGCCGTCCGTCATGCGGTGATCAACGCGCGGCGAGCGCCGTCACCGGCAACGCGAGCTGGCCGGGTCCGCGGCCGGCCTCGTGATCGAGCAGCCACGCCTTGCGGTCGATGCCGCCGCCGTAGCCGGTCAGCCGGCCATCCGAGCCGATCACCCGGTGGCAGGGAATGATGATCGAGATCGGGTTGCTGCCGTTCGCCAGTCCGACGGCCCGCGCCGCAGCGGGACGTCCCAGCCGCGTTGCCAGAGAGCCGTAGCTGACCGTCTCACCGAACGGGATCTCCACCAGCGCCGACCAGACGCGTTGCTGGAACGGCGTCCCGACCGGCGCAAGCGGCAGGTCGAATGCCGTCAGGTCGCCGCCGAAGTAGGCCTCCAGCTGCTCGCCCGCCGCCGCCAGGACGGCCCGGTCGCGGGCGTCCGCCCCGCCCGTCTCGCGCTCGGGCAGCGGCGACATCCACAGCAGCGTCAGCGCACCGTCCTGCGCTCCCAGCAGCAGCGGGCCCAGCGGCGACTCGACCACGGCGAAGCTCTCAGCCATGCCGTGACTCTAGCCAAAAAGGTGGGATACTCGAACGGCGGACCACCCACCGGGAGGAACTGATGGCACATCGGCGCTCATGGCTCATCCTTCTCGCGACGCTGGTGCTGGCCATCAGCACGGCGGCCGCGTACGCCACCACCGTCACGCGCCATCAGAACCCGCGCTACCGGGTCACGGCCGCCCTCACACCCACCCAGGTGTCCATCGGTGAGCGGTTCACCATCTCATTCACCGTGACCAACACGACCGACCACTCCCACCGCGTCTCGATCTCATACGAGTACGACGCGCCGAGTTCCGGCGAGGGCGCGGCATCGTCCCCGATCTCGCTCGCGCCCCACACCAGCTGGAAGGTCACGTTCACGCGCCGGGCGAGAGAGGCCGGCGCCTACAAGGCGATCGTCCGCGCGCACGACGCGCTCGGCACCTCGCACGCGACGGCCACGGCGACCGCCGGCTAGCGACAGCCGGCGTTTGTCGGAGGATCGTTACACGTTCGACGCGAGAACGAGACGTTCGGCGCGTACGGTCCGGATATGCAAGCTCCGGGCTCGATCGTGGCATGTGCGCTGCTCGCATCGGCGCTGGCAGCGTGCGGAGCCACGCAGGCCGATGGATCGTCGCAGCGCGGCGGATTCGTGGCCTGGGTGGATCGTCCGGCGCCGCCGTACACGGCGCCGCAGCCGACTCCGCTGCCGTACCCCACGGCCGCACCGGCGTGCCGGGTCGATCAGGTGCGTGCATCGGGCGCTACTGCCGGCGTCGCCACGGGTCACGTGAATGAGCGGCTCACGTTCACCAACATCAGCCGGACAAGCTGCGTGCTGACCGGCTTTCCGACCGTCAGCGCTCTGGCACCCAGTGGGCGGCGGCTGCGGCTGCGCACTGTGACGCCGTCTCCGCGAGGGACGTTCTTCGGCCTACTGGTGCCGGCGCTCATCTCACCTGGCCACCATGTCTACCTCGACCTGGCCACAGAGGACGTGACGTGTAGGCTCGGCCACCCGTTCGTGTACCGCGATTTGACCTTCCGCCTGCCGAATGGGAGACGACTGATGACCCACACGCGGCTGACGAGGCTCTGCGGCGGCTGGCAGATCAGCCGCTTCGGACTTCCAGCACGCACGACGGCCACGGTGCCGCCCAGCCCGGGCAGCCTCGACGCCCTGCGCGTCGCCATCGCCGTGCCGCCATCGGCCCGAGCGGGTGCCACGCTGCGGTACTTCGTCACGATCACCAACCCCACCGACGTCGCCGTGCGTCTCGAACCCTGCCCCGGCTACACGGAGTGGTTCTACCTGCCGGCGAAGCCGATCGACCACCACCGCGGTGCGGCCTTCTTCCTCAACTGCGACGCGCTGGACCGCATCGCACCCGGTGAGCACGTCCGCTACGAGATGCGCCTGCGACTACCCGCCATGCCTTCGGGCGTGGCCAAGTTCGGCTGGCACCTGAACACCCCGAACGAGCCGGGCGCGGGCACCGCGCTCACGATCACGAACTAGCCGATCGCCGCTCTCAGCGAGCGACGGCGAACGAGCTGATCGTCACGGCGGGGTGGGTCGAGTTGCCGAGCAGCCGCAGCATGATCGTGTGCTCACCGGACGCCCCGAAGTCATGCGCGAACACGAGCCGGCTCTGTGCATAGCTCTCAGCGTGCAGGTGCAGCGTCTCGACGCGGACTCCGTCCAGGTAGACGGCGGCCGCTCCGTAGTGAGGGCCGCGCAAGGCGACGATCGAGACCGCCCGCCCGGTGAAGGCCATCGTGGCATGCGCTCCGGCCAGCGAGGCCTCGTGATTTCCGCTGGCCAGCAGCGTCCAGCGCCGGCTGAACATCAGCCGCGGCGGGCCGGTGGGCTGGCGAATGGCGGTGGAATCACCCTCCGACCATGCTCCCGCGAGACCGTTGCAATCACGCGGCCGGACGCGGAAACGGTAGCTGTGCCCGGCTGGTACGGTCGTGTCGAGACGGCGGCTGAGTGGCGAGGCGAGCGACAGCGGCCGGTACGGGCCGCCGTCGGTGCTGCGTTGCAGCTGGGACGAGCAGATCGAGTACGTGCCGCGTGCCAGCCCCCACGAGATGTGTACCGGCAGCGTCGCACCGTCGGCAACGGCGTGGCGGAAGCTGACCGCGGGCGCGGCGGTGACGGTGGGAGGGGCCGCGGGCAACGTGGTGAAGGGGACGTCGTCCGGGCGGGCGTCGAGATACGTCGACCACCAGGTCGCATAGGCGAACAGGTGCACGTGGTAGGTGGTGTCCGGAATGAGGCCCGTCAGCGTCGTCGAGACCTCGGCCTCGGCGCCGCTCTGAGACGCGGCCGGGAACTCGGTGAAGCCGGTAGAGCTGTCGTAGCTCGAGCTGGTACCCCACTGGAAC
The DNA here is from genome assembly GCA_033856955.1 of Gaiellales bacterium. Classification (GTDB taxonomy): domain Bacteria; phylum Actinomycetota; class Thermoleophilia; order Gaiellales; family JAICJC01; genus JAICYJ01. Next base: position 1,781 of record JAWVDZ010000418.1, on the reverse strand, counting down.
TGGTATTCGCCGGTGATCACCGGCGCGGTGGCCGAGACGACGCCGTGCAGCACGACGGAGGTTGCGGTGACACCGTCCACCGGAAGCGTTCCCGCTGTCCAGTACGGGACGTCGCCCGGCACCGTCGCCTGATCGAACGTCAGCTCCCAGATGCCCTCGTACTCGGTGCCGAGCCACACGTGCCCCGGTGATGCGGGGTCGGCCGCGATTCCGAATCCCTGGATCAGGTTGGTGCCGACGTGCGTCCCCGACGAGAGCCACGTCTGCCCCTGGTCGTCCGACATCGAGGCGCCCGCAAGCGTGCCCAGGTAGATGCGACCCGACGCGACGGACGCGCTGACGATGTTCGCCGGTGCGGCCGGAACGGCCGTCCACGTTTCGCCGCCGTCGGTCGTCAGGCTGACGCCACCGGCGGACGAGTTGATTGCAATCGCGTACACCGTCTGCGGATCGGCGGGATCGGCGACGAGCAGCTCCGCGTCAACGCTCGCCGGCTGGCTCCAAGTCTGCCCGCCGTCGTCGCTGGTGATCACGCCGTTGTCGTATGCGAACAGCCGGCCGCCGCTCACCACCAGACCCCGTGCGAAGAAGCCGGCATGGATCGGCGCCCACGAGGCTCCGCCGTCGTGGCTGGCGAAGATGTCGCCCAGCTGAGAGCCTTCTGTTGTCACGTAGACGTCATCCGGGTGGCCGGGGTCGATTGCGACGGAGATCACGGTCGGCAGGTCGTCCGGATACTGGGGGTATGTGAGGCCCTGGTTGATGGCCGTCCACGTCACGCCGCCGTCGGTGGACTTGACGGCGCCACCGTTCGAGCGGCACCCGAGATAGATCACCATCGGGTCGGAGGGATCAACCGCCAGCGACTGCGCCCAGCAGGGCGTCGAGCTCTGCACGGCCCAGCTCGCTCCTCCGTCCACGCTGCGCCGAAACGCAAAATAGGAGGCGACATACAAGCTGTCGGGATGGCCGCTCAGGCTGGTGATCGCCGTGACCGACAGCGATCCGCTGTCCGGGTTCACCATGTGCCACTGGTTCAGCGAACCCGCGGCGCTGGAGGGAAGCACGAGCCCGATCAGGATGACCGGGACTGCGAGCAGGCGACGCGGGTGAAGCGAGATCACTGCGTGATTAGTCGCCGGATCCCGGTTGTCACGCGATCCCCCGCGTGGGGGACACCGCCGCTCAGCTCAACCTGTCAGGGCTCCATCAGGATCTGCCCGGTGTGGGCGGCAAGGTTGGTGGACTTGGCGCGCCGGCCGGACGGAAACAGGAACGTGTTCGTGAAGGAGATCGAGTCGGCGGTCCCGGTCGGGTTGACCACGACCACGCCGTTCGAGTAGCGGCGCTTCCAGATCGAGCCGATGTGCTTGATCGGCGACACCGGCCTGCCCAGCCGGTAGCGGCCGTCGCCATACCAGGTCAGGGCGGTGTCCCGGCGCGAGCCGGAGAAGAAGAAGTACTGCTTCTTCCCCCACGCGCCGAGCAGGAACGACGCCAGTGCGAAGTCGTGCCACTGCTGGATCTGGGCATTGCTCGCGGTCGTCCACGTCTTCGTCCAGCACATCGCGCGGCGCCCGCGGTTCTGGATGTCGATCAGCGCCTTGACCGTCGCCTTCCAGCTGTCGAGCGACGGGAAGTGGGTGATGCCGCTGGTGGCGTCCCGGAAGCAGCCCTCGAACTCCCCGGCAGTGGCGCCTCCCAGCAGGATGCGCGTGCCCTTCCAGTAGCCGGGTCCGGTGCGCATGCCGTTCACCATCACCGGCACCGAGACGGCGGCG
>JAWVDZ010000417.1:0-4365 GCA_033856955.1 Gaiellales bacterium | reverse complement strand
TGCCGCGGTGGCCGCCGCATCGCTCGCGCGCGAGGTGAGAAGCCGGTGCAGCGATGTCCGGCTCGTGGTGCGGCAGGGACCCGGCGACCTGCGGCCTGAGGACGTCGCAACCGCGGTCGGGGCTCCGGTGGCCGCCGTGTGGCCGTGGGATCGGCGGCTCGACGCGGTGGTCGAGGCCGGCAACTTCTGCCGTGGCTGGCAACGCAGCCGGGTCGCCGCCATTGCTGCGCGCCTGCTGAAGGAGCTGCTCGGATGAGTACTGGCCGGATGAGCATCGACGACGAGCCGGTCCTGCTTGCCCAGCTGCGTCGCGAGGTGCCGGGCGCGGCCACGCCGGACCAGCTGACGCAGGCGGTGCGCACTGGCAGCCTGCTCGCCGGGACCGGCGGCGTGCTGGCCGCGAGCCGTCAGGTCACCCGGCAGCTGTTCGGTGCCGGCGCGCTGGACGGCCCGCTGTCAGTTCCCGGTGTGAGCGACGTTGTCGTCAACGGGCCCGGTGTGGTGTGGGTGGACCGCGGCGCGGGCCTGGAGGACAGCGGCGTGCGGGTCGACACCGAACGCGAGCTGCGGGCGCTCGCGCACCGCCTTGTCGCGGCGGCGGGACGGCGTCTCGACGACGCCCGTCCTTTCGCCGATGCACGCATGGCCGATGGGACGCGGGTCCACGTCGTGCTCCCGCCCATCGCCTCGCAGGGCACCACGATCTCGCTGCGGGTGCCACCGCGTCGCACCTTCAGCCTCGACGACCTGGTCGCCGCGGGCGGCCTTGCCCCGGAGGGCGCGGAGCTGCTGCGGCGTCTGGTGGCGGCCCGCGTGTCGTTCATCGTGACCGGCGGCACGGGCACCGGTAAGACGACAGTGCTGTCCACGCTGCTGTCCGAGGTGGATCCGCGGCACCGGCTGCTGCTGGTGGAGGACGCCGCGGAGCTGCGTCCCCGCCACCCGCACGTGGTCCGGCTGGAGGCGAGGCCGGCGAACGCGGAGGGCGCCGGCGAGGTGGGACTGGCCGACCTCGTCAGGCAGGCGCTGCGGATGCGTCCGGACCGGCTCGTGGTCGGCGAAGTTCGCGGCGCGGAGGTGACGGATCTCCTCGCTGCGCTCAACACCGGTCATGAGGGCGGTTGCGCGACCGTGCACGCCAACCGTCCGCGCGACGTCCCGGCTCGGTTCGAGGCGCTCGGCGCCGCCGCCGGGTTGTCCCGAGCGACCACGCACGCCCAGCTCATTGCCGGGTTGCAGGCGGTGGTCCATCTCCATCGCGGCCCGCAAGGACGCCGCGTGGTGGAGTCGCTCTCCGCGATCGAAGCCGAGGGCGGCCTCGCCCGGGTGCAGGTGGGGATGTGGCTGGCGCCGGGGAGCTATGGGCCTGGCCCCGCCGCCGATGCGCTGGCCGAGGCGGTCGGTGTGCCGTGAGGTGGCTGGCCGGTGCTGGGATGGCCAGTGCTGGGGTGGCCAGTGCTGGGGTGGCCGGTGCTGGGGTGGCGGGCGCGGCGTCAGCGGCCGCCGCCGTGTGGCTGCTGGCCCGCACCGGCGGACTGGCCGGCCGACGGCTGCGACCGGTGTCGCCGGGCAAGCGCGACCGCCCGAATGCCGTCATGGCCGTCGTCCGCCGGCGCCGGCTTGACAGCGTTCGAAACGCGGAGGCGGTCACGCTGTGCGCCGCACTCGCGGCCGAGCTGCGCGCCGGCCTGCCGCCGGGGCCCGCGCTGGCATCGGCCGCCGGCGAGCTGCCCAGCCTGGGACCTCGGCTCGGTCGAGCCGCCAGAGCTGTCGGTCGCGGTGCTCTCCTCGGGGAAGAGCTGGCTCTCGCGGGGGTGGACGAGCAGTGTGCGCGGCTGGCGGCAGTGGCGGCTGTGTGCGCGGCCGGTGAGGCGACCGGCTCAGGCATCGCGGACGTGCTCGACCGCGTGGGGAGCGGGTTCGCCACGGACGACCAGTCGAAGGCAGAGCTGGCCGCCCTGGCCGCCGGCCCACGCGCCACGACCGTCGTGCTGGCCGGACTGCCGGCAGTGGCCGTGGCGATGGGAACCGCGCTGGGTCTCGCCCCACTGCGGATCCTCTTCCACACCGCGCTCGGGATGGGCCTGTGGCTGGCGGCCGCCCTGCTCGAGATGCTCGGCATCATCTGGGTGCGCCGGATCACGGCCGCGGCGCTGCGCGGGTGAGCCTGGCCGCCGCGGTGTGCCTCGCCGCAGCGCTGCTGATGGCGCGGCCGGCGCGGGCGCGGCTGAGGCTCGGAACACCTGGTTTGACGATGGGGCGTTCAGCGATGGGACGTCAGCAGAAGTTGACCCGCCGGCGCGGATCAGCGCGGGCCGGCGTCGCCGTGGTCGCCGGCGTCACGGTCGTCCTTGCTTCATTCGGGGCTTCATTCGGGTCTTCATTCGGGGCCTCATTCGGGCCGGTCGCGGTCGCAGTCCTCGGCGTCGTTGTCGCCGTCGCACTCGTTCTGCGGGCAGTGACCCGAGCGGGACGGCGCTCCGTCGATGTCGACGTGGCGCTGTGCATCGACCTGCTCGGGGCCGCCATGAGCTGCGGCGCGTTGCCGGCTGTCGCGCTGGCGGCGGTCGCCCCAGCGGCGTCCGATGCGGTGGGCGACGTGCTGGCCGAGGCCGCCACCGCGCTGGCGCTCGGAGCGGACCCGGCCACTGTCTGGGCCGATGTCGCTACGGCCGTGCCGGCGCTGGACCGTGCCGCCCGGGCATGCGCGCGGGCATCATCGAGCGGGGCCGGTGTCGCCGACGAGCTCTTCCGGCTCGCCGCTGTGGCCCGTGCGGACGTGCAGGTGCAACGGCGACGGCGGCTGGAGCGCGCCGGCGTCTGGCTGGTGCTGCCGCTCGGGCTGTGCTTCCTGCCGGCCTTCGTGCTGGTGGCGGTGGTACCCGTGGTGCTCGCCGCCGTACCCGCTCTCGGTCGCTGAGGCCAGTCGTGCACACGACGGCGAGTGGAGGCCGCCTCCACAGCCGAGCGGGTGACGCTCTTTCGCCGGATGCATCGGGCGACCGTGGACGGGTCGCCAACCGGTGGCACCGCACCGGCCGGCTGCCGGGAAGGGAGAGCCATGCGACGCCTCTGGGTCCACCTCCGGTCCGCCGGGGACCGTGGCATGTCCACGGCTGAGTACGCCGTCGGAACCGTCGCTGCCTGCGGCTTCGCCGCCTTGCTCTACAAGATCCTGACGAGTGACTCGGTGCTGCATCTCGTGACTGACATCATCGACCGCGCGCTGCACATCGGCCTGTGAGCCGAGGCTGCCGGCCCGGATGCGGCCGAACTGCCGGGTCCGGGCCGGTCGCCCGCGATGACGGCGCCCGTGATGAAGCTGGCATGGTGACCGCTGAGCTGGCGGTCGCGCTCCCGGCACTGATGCTCGCCGGTCTGCTCGCCGTGACCGGCCTGCAGATTGCTGCTGCGCAACTGCGGTGCCTGGATGCCGCGGGCATCGCCGCGCGGCTTGCCGCCCGCGGTGAGGGCGCGGGCGACGTCGATGCGGCAGCGACAGCCGCGGCTCCGCGCGATGCGCAGGTGACGGTGGGCCGCGCCGGTGATGTCGTGTCCGCGGTGGTCGTCGCACCGGTGCACCTGCTGGGGCTTGGTGGGCTGCTTCCGGCGTTCCGGGTCACGGCTACTGCTGCCGAGCCGGTTGAGCCCGGTCTGGCCCCGAGATGACCGACAGAGGGATGCAGGACGGGTCGGCCACCGTTCTCGTGGTCGCCGTGGCTGCCTCCGTGCTCGCCGCGGGTGCGGTCGGCTCGGCGCTGGGCGGCGCGGTGCTGCTGCGCCATCGAGCCGCCGCGGCGGCGGACGCCGCTGCCCTCAGCGCGGCGATGCGGGTTGGTGACGGCGACTCGGCAGCGTGCGGCCGGGCCGCCGAGCTGGCCCGGGCGAACGGCGCCCGTCTGGTCGCGTGCGCCGTGCACGGCTCCGTCGTGGACGTGTCAGTCGCGGCCGTCGCGGGTGGCTGGCTGGCGTGGCTGCCGGCGGCGCGGCTCAATTCCCGAGCTGGCCCGGCCGAGACATATCGGGAGAAACCTGCACCACTCGACCGGGCGTCGTAACCTTGCACCCAGGGTGTCGTTGTGGTCACTGACGATCACCGAAGGAGCACGCATGGCTAGGCCCGTCCCGGACCCGACAGAGCAGGCGTCGTTCCTGCCTGCCGCCGGATCGGCCGGGCCTGCGTCACTCGGCGGCCTCATCGGACTCGCGCTTCGCCGCCCCGGCGGGCGCCGGTCGGTGTCGCTGTTCACCGCCTTGCTGCTGGTTGCCGGCGTCGGCATGTTCGCCTTCCCTGCCGTCACCGACCTGTGGGGCAGCTACCAGCAGCGCCACGTCCGCGACCAGCTGGCCGATCCCACCTTCGCG
>JAWVDZ010000416.1:0-2665 GCA_033856955.1 Gaiellales bacterium | reverse complement strand
CTTCCACACGCCCCACTCACCTGTGGTTCCTGGCGTCTCGCCCTGCGTCCACCACTTGGCACTCCAGTTGTGGCCGCCGTAGGAGACAGTGGTGTTCGCGGCGTAGGCCGCCGCCGCGGACCACGCTGCCGCGCACGAGCCGCCGCCGGGCGGCGGCGGGGGCGGAGGCGGCGGGTTGCCGCCACCGCTGCCACCGACGTTGACGTCGACGCAGCTGTAGAAGGCGTTAGCCGTGTCGTAGATGTTCCAGATCGCGAGGATCTTGTGGCGGCCGCTGGGCAGCCCCGTGATCGTGTGCGAGACGGTCGCGGGCGGCTGCGCGGCGTTGCCGTTGACGGTCTGGCGCAAGGCACCGTCGACGTAGTACTCCCAGTTCGTCGTGCGGTGCATCGCGGTGAACTTCCAGGTGAACGTCGTCGTGCTGCCGATCGACGTCACCCGCCAGCCCTTGTTCTCGTCGTTGAGGACGGTGAACCGGCCGCCGCCGCTGCAGCTGCGCGCACCCTTGGGCGCCTCGACGCTCTGGGGCTCGTACTGGATGTCGCCGCAGCTTGCGACCACGCCTGTGGCGCACTGGTCCTGACGGCTCGGCGGGCTGGTGATCCACCCGTGCGCACTGGCCGGTGACGGGGTGATCAGGACGGCGATAAGCGGGGCTAAGAGTGTTCCGGCCGCAAGTATCGAGAGTCTCGTGCGGAGGTGCATTTCGCGCTCCTTCCCTGGCGATGGGGGCGACAAGCGGGCCCGGTCCGTCTTCGCAGGGCCCGGCCCGCACGTGGGCTGCCCAGGAAGGGAGGGGTGCCGCGCCGGTTGTTGCGTGAGAGTGGGGGGACCGGCGCGTCGCGAGTCCAGAGAACGTCAGGTACGTCACAAAAGTCAACGCCGCATAGAAATCCGGCCGGTACTTGTGTAACTGCATCAAGCCCCGCTGAGCCGGGGGTATCGATGGGGGTTATGTACCAACGGCTGCGCGCCTACGCTGCGATTGGTGAACGGCCTGTTGCCTAAGCTCGTATTAAGAAGTGTTCCATAGCGTCCGGGCCCCGCCAGATGGGTGCATCCCGACGTAGATTGCGGTCAGCAGCACCGGCTGGGTGGCACGAGCCTGGCCGGCGGAGGCGAGTACGCGGACGGTGACAGGGCGGCCACGCGCGTGCTCCACGAAGTCGCGCTTGTGCGCAGGAGGTCGCCATGAAGTTAGGCCCATCCACCACGTCCCGCCGATGGCCGATAGCGCTCACCGCGCTCGGCGTCGTCGTGGCCACGGCGGTGGCGTTACCCGCTGCGAATGCCAGCGAGCGACGTGCCGCGGCGGGTGGCACAACCGGCACGCCGAGCACGATGGCGGCGATGACCACCACGATGAACGACACCAGCGCCGGCGGGTACACCCTCGCCGACGGCACCACGGTCGTGAACGTCACCGACCAGGCGGCGGCCGAGCGCGTGACCGCGTCCGGCGCGAAGGCGCGGATGGTGCGCTACAGCGGCAGCACGCTGAAGGCCACCGAGGCCCAGCTCAGGGCCACCGCGACGATCCCCGGCACGTCCTGGGTGGCCGACCCGCGCACGAACCGGGTCGTGGTCTCGGCCGACGAGTCGGTGACCGGCGCCGGAATGGCGCAGCTGCGAGACGCGGTCGCGCGGATCGGCGGGACCGTGCGGATGCGGCAGGTCGCCGGCACGCTGTCCACCCGGATCACCGGCGGCGACGCGATCTTCACCGGCAACGCCCGGTGCTCGCTCGGCTTCAACGTCCTGCGCGGCAACCAGGCCTTCTTCCTGACGGCTGGCCACTGCACGGCGAACGCCGGCGCCTGGTTCGCCGACCAGAACGGCCAGCAGCTCATCGGCCAGACCGTGGCCTCGAGTTTCCCCGGTGACGACTTCGGTCTCGTCCAGTTCGCGCAGGGTGTCATCAGGCCCGGCGCGGTCCTCGTCGGCAACGGCATCCGGCGGGACATCAATCAGGCCGGGCAGGCCGTCGTCGGCCAGCAGGTCGAGCGCAGCGGCAGCACGACAGGCCTGCACAGCGGCACGGTCACCGGCGTCAACGCGACCGTGAACTACGCCGAGGGCACGGTTACCGGCCTGATCCAGACGAACGTCTGCGCGGAGCCGGGTGACAGCGGCGGTTCGCTGGTGTCCGGATCGACGGCTCTCGGGATGACCTCGGGCGGGTCGGGCGACTGCACGCAGGGCGGCGAGACCTTCTTCCAGCCGGTCCTCGAGCCGCTGCAGAAGTTCGGTCTCCAGGTCTACTGATTCACCGCGCGCGGCCCGGCTCCTGTCCACTGAGGAGCCGGGCCGTCGTGCTGTAGCCCGTTAGAGCGCGGTCATCGCCTCATCGTCGAGGGTCACCGATCCCGCGGCGAGGTTCTCCTCCAGGTGCGCCAGGGACGAGGTGCCCGGGATCAGCAGCGTGTTCGGCGCCAGCGCCAGCACCCAGGCGAGCGCGATCTGGGCCGTGGTCGCCCCGAGCCGCTCCGCCGCCGCCACCACGCCAGGGTGTTCGAGCACCTTGTTCTGCCCGCCGAACGCCGAGCCGAGCGGGAAGAACGGCACGAAGGCGATGTCGTGTTCGCGGCAGAAGTCGACGATCGGCTCGTGGGTGCGGTCGAGGATGCTGTAGGCGTTCTGCACCTGCCCGACGTCGACGAGCTCG
>JAWVDZ010000415.1:0-8213 GCA_033856955.1 Gaiellales bacterium | reverse complement strand
ACACATTGGCGAAGTCGGACAGGCTGCATCCGCTCGACGAGCTCGGCGTGGGAGTCGGCGGGAGGATGATTCCTCCGACCGGCTGAAGCTCGGCAACGGCCGTTCCCGAGCTCTCCCCCGGGTTCCAATCAGTGCTCAGGGCAAAACTGCGGGGACTCGGCGACACCTCGCTCCACGTGGGCGGGCTCTTGTACGCCAGGTAGGTGAACGTGTACTCCTGGATCGCGACGTTGTATCCAGCCGCCTCCATCGCCGCGGCGACGTAGTCCACCGACGCCTTGTAGCCAGGCTCACCCGAGTTGCGCGACGGCATGCCGTCGACCGGGCTTGGATGGGCGTCGGCGATGGCCTGGAAGTTCTGCATGTGGTTCCAGAGATCCGCCGATTTGATGCACGGCAAGAGCTTCGCCGGCGTGTCGTTCACTCGGGCATCGCACTGGGCTGAGGTGACCGCACTTGCGTTGGTCGCCCCGAAGGGCACCAGCGCCGCCGCGAACAACAACGCCACCAGCCACGGACGCGTTCCTCGCGCCCTCACACGGTTCAGCATGAGTCCATCCCCCTGCTAGTTCGAGCCCAGACGCGCGGGAAGGCGACCGCCTCTCGACGAGCGACCTCCCCAAAGGCGACCCCAGTGCAAACGCACGGATGCTAGGTCGGCCTGTCGGGAATGTCAAACCTCCGGCTTGACCGATTCCAGCCCGATCCACGAAGCCAGGTCATCCAGTTCGGCGTGCACGGCCCTCATCACTGGACGGCTGAACTTCACGTCTTGGTGGATCGCGTTCACCCGCAGCACGGAGGCCTTGCGGTCGGCGATGGCATCGATCTTGCCGATCAGCCGGTCGCCGTGGAGCACCGGGAGGGCGAAGTAGCCCCAGCGGCGGTTGGCCGCGGGCTTGTACATCTCGAGCGTGTACTCGAAGCCGAACAGCTCCTGCGCCCGGGCGCGGTCGTGGACCAGCCGGTCGAACGGCGAGAGCAGCGCCGTACGCCCCTCGAAGTCCTTTCCGGTCGCAGCGGGATCGACCCGCCACTCGCCCTTGACGCCCTCGACCACGGCCGGCTCGCCGGCATCGCCGACGTCGGCCGGCTCCATCGGCATCTTCGTGGTCTTCTGCCGGGCGATGCCGAGCGCGGCCAGCCGTCGCTCGTCCTTGAGCCTGCGGGCCTCGTCGACCGGCGGGATGACGACGTCGGACGGGTACCACCGCTCGGCCAGCGTCCACAGGCGTTCCCGCCCGATCCGCCCGGCGATCGCGACTTCGCCGCGCATCATCAGGCACTCCAGCATCTGGGTGACGTTGCGGTTGTTCGTCCAGCCCGTCGAGGCCCACGGCACAACGCAGGTGTCAGGGACGTCACGCGACGTGATCGGCTGGGAGCCGCCGAGAAGCTCGAGGATGTCTCTCCGGAAGGAGTCGTTGTCGCGGATCCAGACACGCGTGCGCTCGTGGCTCGGCCATTCGGCCGCTTCGGCGAGGTAGAGCCCCAGGTCGTCCATCGGCCTCACCAGCGCGTTGTGCTCGAACAGCGTGCGCTCCTGTTCGAGAGCCTGGCGGAGGTGGCCGGGCTGATACGCCGACCCGAGCCGGCTCCAGGCGACCAGGTCGGCGCTGGGCGCGATGGCCGCGGTCGGGTCGATCTGCAGCAGGGTCAGCCCCCGAACGACCGTGAGCAGATCGGCCGGCCGGGATCTGTCCAGCAGCTGCGCGCGCACCGCGATGCGCCGGGCCTCTTCGTTGGTGAGCCGGTGCATCCCCTGAGGCTACCGGGTCATCGTCCGCACGCGGATCGGCGGTGAGCGGGCGGCCCTCGCGCCGCACACCCACCGCCGTTCCAGTGGAGGTTCTTACGCCTTCGGCTGGATGTTCTGGTTGACCCGGAAGGTGTTGTCCGGGTCATACGTGGCCTTGATGGCGGCCAGCCGGTCGTAGTTGGGGCCGTAGCTGGCACGCACCCGCTCCTGGCCCTCGTCCATCATCATGTTGACGTACGCGCCGCCGGCGGAGTAGGGGTGCAGCCCCTCGAAGTAGTCCACACTCCAGCGCCGGATCGCGTCGACGTTCGCCGGGTCGGGATCGACGCCAGCGAAGACCGAGCCCCAGCGTGCGTCGCGATAGGCCCACGCCGTGTCGGACGACTCGACGTCGTGCGCGGCGCCGTCGATCGGATACATGTGCATCGTCGACTTCATCGACGGCAGCTGGTTCCCGAACCGCTGATGGATCTGAACGGCCTCGTCCGGGATCTCCTTGACGAAGTCCGCCCGCCAGTACCACTGGTCGCCGGGCGGGTAGAGCCCGTCGAATGCGCCTTGCAGCGTCGAGTGCGGCATCGGTGCGACGCCGTGCATCAGCGGCTCCGGCAGCGAATCGAGCAGCGGGGCCATCGCCCGCGCGGCATCCTCCTCCGAACCGATGTAGCACCAGACCACGCCCGACACCTCTCGCAGGTGGATCGCCTCCGGGAACGGCGGCCCGGGCGGAACGATGTGGAAGGCGAAGAAGCCGTTCAGCTCGCGAGGAGCCGACGGCAGGAACTCGCGGTAGGCGGTCAGCACCTCGGCGCCCTGCTCGGCCGGCCAGAACGTCGGCCCGGCGACCACCGTTCCCACCGGATGCAGCCGGAACAGGAACGACGTGACGACACCGAAGTTGCCGCCACCGCCCCTGATCGCCCAGTACAGATCGGGGTGCTCGTCCGAACTCGCGCGCACCCGCTCTCCGCTCGCAAGCACCATCTCCGCCTCGAGCAGGTTGTCGATCGTCAGGCCGCACTTGCGGGTCAGGTGGCCGATGCCGCCGCCCAGCGTGAGGCCGCCCACGCCGGTGGTCGAGATGATCCCGCTGGGGGTCGCCAGCCCGTGCTCGTTGGTCGCGCGGTCGACGTCGCCCCAGGTGCAGCCACCACCGGCCCGCACGGTGCGGGCTGCCGGGTCGACCGAGACGTCATCGAGCGACGCGAGGTCGATCACGACCCCGTCGTCGCACGTCCCCAGGCCGGCTCCGTTGTGACCACCGCCCCGCACGGCGATCAGAAGACCCTGCTCGCGGGCGAAGCCGATCGCCATCGCCACGTCGTCCGAGTCGGCGCACTGCGCGATCAGCGCCGGCCGCTTGTCGTGCATTGCGTTGTAGACCTTGCGCGCCTCGTCGTAGTCGGCATCCTCGGGCCCGATCAACCGCCCCTGAAAGCCGCCGAGCTGCTCGCGCGCGATTCGTGCTGCTGATGTTGCGGTGCTCATGTATCTCCTCTGCTTGATTGCTGTGCTGCTGCTCGGATCAGCCTAGGAAGGCCGCGGCGCGCGCACATGACTCGAGCTGACTCTCTTTTCCGCAGCCGGCCGAGGCCGTCGCCGAGCGGGAATGATCAGATCTGACTATCGTCTCGTGGGAACGCCCATGCCAGACCTCCCCGGTTCGCTTCGCCTCACCTCGGCGTTCCCGTTCGCCGGCCGTACGGCCGAGCTCGAGACGCTCCGCACGCTCATGCCCAGGGCCGAGGGTGAGGGCCGCCGCGTCGTCCTGCTGGGCGGCGAGCCGGGCTCGGGAAAGAGCCGCCTCGTGCGCGAGTTCGCCGGCGAGGCGGCCGCGGACGGCGCGCTCGTCCTCTACGGCGCCTGTGACGCCGTGGTGCGCACGCCGTACGGGCCGTTCGTCGAGGCGCTCGAACACCTGGCGCGGACGACCGATCCATCCGAGCTGCGAAAGGCGCTGGGCACCGGCGGCGGCGAGCTGGTGCGCCTGCTGCCCGACCTCGCGCTGCGGATCGGCGACCTGCCGCCGCCCGCCAAGGCGGATCCCGACACCGAACGGCACCGGCTGCACACGGCCGTGACCGATCTGCTGACCGGGGTGACGCGGAGCCGGCCGGCCCTGCTGGTGATCGAAGACGGGCACTGGGCGGACGGCCCGTCGCTGATGCTGCTGCGCCACCTGACGCGGGCCGCCGGACACGCCCGCGTGCTGATGGTTGCCACCTTCCGCGACACCGAGGCCGATGTGCCGGAGGCGCTTTCGGAGACGCTCGCCGACCTGCGTCGATCCGACGACGTCGTCCGCCTGCGGCTGGCGGGACTGTCCGGCGACGAGGTGGCCGAGTTCGTGCGAAGCACGGCCGGAGGCGACCTCGGACCCGAGCTGCGCGAGCTGGCCGGCGCCGTCCACGACCTCACCAAGGGCAACCCGTTTCTGGTCTGCGAACTGTGGCGAGCGTTCGTCGAGACCGGCGCCGTGGAGCTCGTCGACGGCACCATCCGGCTGACACGGCCGCCGTCAGAGATCGGCAGCCCGGAGAGCGTGCGCGAGGTGGTCAGCCAGCGGCTCGCCCGGCTGTCCCCGGTGACCACGGATCTGCTCGAGCTGGGCGCCACGGCCGGATCTGAGTTCGAGCTCGATGTCGTTCGCGCCGCGGCCGGGCTCGACGAGGCCAAGCTGCTGGCGGCGCTGGACGAGGCCGTGCGCAGCGGCATGCTCGAGGAGCTGCCCTCGCCCGGCCTCGCCTATCGGTTCACCCACGAACTGGTGCGCCGCGCGCTGTATGACCGGCTGTCGGGGATGCGGCGAGCCGAGCTGCATCTCCGCGTTGGCGAGGCGCTCGAGGGGCCGGCCGGGAAGTCGGGGAGGGCGCTGGCCGACCTCGCGCATCACTTCTCGGCCGCGATGCCGCTGGGCGCCGCCGGACGGGGCGTCGAGTACAACATCCTGGCCGCGCGAGCCGCCGTCGCGGCGCTCGCATTCGACCAGGCGGCGACGCTGCTTCGCACCGCTCTCGATCTGGGAATCGAGGACCGGCGGCAGCGGGCGGTCGTCCAGCTCGAGCTGGGCGAGGCCAGCCACCGCGGCGGCAAGGCCGGCGATGCGCTGGACGCGTTCAGGGCGGCCGCGGACATCGCCCGCGAGCTGGCCGACGCACGGTTGCTGGCCAGGGCTGCGATCGGCTTCGAGGACGCCTGCTGGCGGCCGGGCATGACCGATCAGGGGGCGGTCGAGCTGCTGGAAGATGCCGCGACGGCGCTCAGCGACGACGAGTCGGAGCTGCGGGTGGGGCTGCTGGCCGGCCTCGGCCGCGCGCTCGACTTCCAGGGCGACCACACGCGCGCGGCGGTCGTCCGCACGAGTGCGATCACGATGGCGCGACAGGTTCAGGATCGCGCCGGACTGGCCACCGTGCTGATGCGTTCGTACTGGTCGCTGGGAGCGAGCTCGCTCGAGCAGGTGCTGGAGATGCTGACCGAGTCGAGGGACCTGGGCGAGCAGCTCGGAAACACCGAGATCCGCGCCGAGGCGATGGCCTGGCGCACGCCGACGTTCGTGGCGCTCGGCGACATGGAGTCGGCCAGACGCGAGGTGGCCTCGCTGCGCGAGACCGCCGAACAGACCGCCCAGCCGTTCATGCTCCACGTCGCAGAGCACTACGGCTCGGCGCTGGCGCTGTGCGACGGGCGCCTGGCCGAGGCGGAGCTTCTGGCCAATCGCTCGCACGACTGGAGCCGCCTGCTGACCGGCCGCGACCCCTCGGGCACGTACGGGATCCAGATGTTCAGCATTCGCCGCGAGCAGGGCCGGCTTGCAGAGCTCGCTCCGGTGGTCAGGATCGTGGCCGGTGACGGCGTCCGCAACGGCCCCTGGCGGCCGGGGTTCGTGGCGCTGCTCGCCGAGTTGGGGATGGAGGCGGAGGCGAGGCGAGAGCTGGCCCGGATCGCCGCCGATGGGCTGGAGCCGTTCCGCGAGTCGCTCTGGCTGACCGCGCTCACATACCTGACCGACGCCTGCTCGGCGCTCGGCGACCACGCGATGGCGGCCACCGTCTATGCCGAATTCGAGCCGCTGAGCGGCACCAACGTGATGATCGGCCACCTCGTCTCGTGCTACGGAGCCGCGGACAGGTACCTCGGCATGCTTGCCGCAACGCTGGGCGAGTCCGACCGCGCGGCCGAGCACTTCGAGCATGCAATGGATCTCAACCGGCGCATGGGGGCGGCGACCTGGCTCGCCCACACCGTCTACGAGTACGGGCGCTTCCTGCTGGCGCGGGGCCGCGACGACCGCGATCACGCCGAGGCGCTGCTGGGCGAGGCTGCGTCGCTGGCCGGGCTGATCGGCATGCCGGCGCTGCTGGGCAGGGTGCTGGCGCTCGGCGCCCCCGCTCCGGTGTCCACCCTGCCGGATGGCCTGTCTCCGCGCGAGGTGCAGATACTCGGCCTGATCGCTCGCGGTCTCAGCAACCGGGAGATCGGAAGGTCGCTGTCGATCAGCGAGCACACCGCCGCCAACCACATTCGCAGCATCCTGCGCAAGACCGGCTGCGCCAATCGCACCGAGGCGGCCTCCTACGCCCATCGCCACCGGCTGGCCTCGGCCTGAACCTCGTTGGCGAGTGGGGGCGAGTTCTGGCTACCATCCGCACATGCCGCTCTACATGATCGAGCGTACGTTCGCCGAGCAGCTCGACCTGACGAACGACGACGTGCAGCTGATCGAGGAGATCAACGCGGACGAGGGCGTCCAGTGGTTGTTCTCGTTCCTCAGCGCGGACCGGCGGCGCACGTACTGCTTGTACGAGGCGCCGTCGCCGGAAGCGATCGTCGCCGCGGCGCGGCGGGCGAACGTCCCTGCCGATGCGGTGGTCGAGGTCGGCTCCGGCACCCCCGGGTTCGCCGGCCGCCTGGAGGACTGGGCGAGGAGCGCCGGCCCGAGCTGACCCCTGGAGTGGCCCGTTGCGAGCCACCCAGAGGTCGATGTTCAGCCGCTCAGCCCGAGCAGGGATTGCCACCCAGGTTGCGGTGGAAGTCCTCCGCCAGCGTGATGGGCCGGAAGCCCACACTCGGGTAGGTCACGAACAGCACGGTGTGCCCGTACTCCGTCGCTGAGCTGCCCCCGAACGTGTTGGTGGTGCCCGGGATCAGCGGCCCGCCCTGCTGGAACATGCACAGGCCGCCGGTATGGGTCAGCGTGCAATCCCCTACTCGAGCGACCCCTTACTCGGCTACCGCGCGACTCTGCCCGCGATCTGTTACTTCCGCCACAAACGTGACGCAGCTTTCAAATCGGTCGCTAGCGACGGGTGCCGACGAGGTTCTGCAGCATCGCCGCCACCTCGGGCATGGAGGCCTGCATCTCGCGGAACCGAGTGCCGAACATGACCAGGACGCGGCCCGCCGACTCGGCGATGACGTCGGCGTTTCGGCGGCCGTCGCCGAAGAAGGCCATCTCTCCGAACACGTCGCCGGGGCCCAGCGAGGCGATCGTCTCGCCGCCCTGCTCGACACGCACGCGACCCGCCTCGAGCACGAAGAACGCATAATCGAACGCGCCCTCCTCCGTCAGCCGCCGGCCGGCATTGAACTCCTCGACCTCCATCCACGACGCCAGCCGCGTCCGGTCGTGCACGGAGAGCCCGCTGAAGAGCGAGACCAGAGCCAACCGGTCGGGATCGGGATGCGGGATCGACGACATGGCGCACATATCTATCACGGCCGATGATCGCCGAGTGGTGAAGGAGCGGAGACGATCCGGCGCCGCTGGGGCTCAGGGGTCGTGGTGGTGTTCGCTGGGGAGCCCGAGCAGCTCGACCGTCTCGGGGCCGCAGTCGTACTGCACCAGCACGGCGGACTCGTCGCCCTCGACCCAGCCGTCGTGGCCTGGCGCGACCACCACCGCGGCCGGCGCCTGGTAGCTCTCGCGGCAGCCGTCCAAGTACTCCACCACCATCCGGCCTTGGACGAGGAATCCGACGTGGGCGTGCATGCACCGCTCTCCACCGGTCACCGGTGCCATGTCGTTCTTCCAGCGCCATCCGGGCGGGTAGATCACGCGCTTCACGCGGCCGCGGCCGGCGTCCACCTCATCCACCACCAGCCCGCCGATCTCGCTTCGGCGGGCGCCCGCAAGCGGCTCTTCCAGCAGGCTCATGGCGCGATTGTCGCACACCCGCGCCGGCCGGTCACGGCGCCGCGCGCCACTCGCGCTGGAGGATTGCGTACACCAGCTCGCTCTGCCACTCGCCCTTGACGAACTCGTTCTCGACCAGGTGCGCCTCGCGGCGCATGCCGATCCGCTCCAAAACGCCCGCCGATGCCGCGTTTCGCGCCTCCAGACGGCCAATCACGCGGTGCAGGTCGAGGTCGTGAAGCACAGCTCGAGCTGAACGCGCGCCGCCTCGGTGGCATAGCCATGGCCGTGATGGTCGGGGTGGAAGATGAAGCCGAT
>JAWVDZ010000414.1:0-6469 GCA_033856955.1 Gaiellales bacterium | reverse complement strand
GATCGCGACGGACGCCGCGGCTACGTGCTGACGCTGCAGACGCGCGAGCAGCACATCCGCCGCGAGAAGGCGACCTCGAACATCACCTCCAACCAGACTCTGCTGGCGCTGGGCGGGCTCGTCTACCTGTCGTGGCTGGGGCCGGCCGGGATCGCCGAGGTGGGGGCGAGGTCGCACGCGCTGGCCGAGCATGCGAAGCGCCGTCTGGGGCTGCCGGCCCCGTTCGACCGACCGACGCTGCGCGAGTTCGTCGTCCGCACCGGCCGTCCGGCACGCGAAGTGATCGATGGCTGCAAGCGTTTGGGCGTGCACCCCGGCTACCCCATCGGCCGCGACTACGAGGGGCTGGACGACGCCCTGATGCTGGCCTTCACGGAGCGCCGCACGGTGGACGAGATCGAGCGGCTGGCGGAGGCGCTGGAGTCGGTCGGCGTGGAGCTGGGCAGCCGATGAAGCTGATCTACGAACGCTCACAGCCGGGCCGCCGCGCGTCCGCGGTGCCGGATCCCGAGGTCGGGCCGGCCTCGATCCCCGAGGGACTGCGCCGTGAACATCCGCCGCGGTTGCCGGAGCTGGCCGAGCCTGAGCTGGTGCGTCACTTCACCGAGCTCTCGACCCGTAACTTCGGAATCGACACGGGCTTCTATCCGCTCGGCTCCTGCACCATGAAGTACAACCCGCGCGTCAACGAGCGGCTGGTCGGGCTGCCCGGCTTCCGCGACCTGCATCCGTACCAGGACGACGCCGACGCACAGGGCGCGCTGGAGCTGATGTGGCGGCTGCAGGAGATCCTGGCCGAGGTGGTGGGGCTGGACGCGGTCACGCTCCAGCCCGCGGCCGGCTCCCAGGGCGAGCTGACCGGGCTGACGCTGATCAGCGCCTACTTCCGGGACCGCGGCGAGCACGAGCAGCGGCGCGAGATCGTGATCCCCGACACCGCCCACGGCACCAACCCGGCCAGCGTCACGATGGCCGGATACACGGTGGTCAAGGTCAATGTTGACTCCCGCGGCAACATCGACGTGGACGACCTGCGCGGCAAGGTGGGGCCGGCCACCGCAGGCCTGATGCTGACGAACCCGTCGACGCTCGGACTGTTCGAGGAGCGGATCGAGGAGGTGGCGGCGATCTTCCACGACGCCGGCGCGCTGCTCTACTACGACGGCGCCAACCTGAATGCCGTGTGCGGTGTATCCCGTCCTGGCGACATGGGTTTCGACGTGCTGCACTTCAACCTGCACAAGACCTTCTCCCAGCCGCACGGCGGTGGAGGACCGGGCGCCGGTTCCGTTGCCGTGCGAGACATCCTCGAGCCGTACCTTCCGGCGCCGATCGTCGTCCGCGAAGGCGACACGTACCGGATGGAGTACGACCGTCCCCGCTCGATCGGACGCGTGCGGGGGTTCGGCGGGCCGTTCGGCGTATTCGTGCGGGCATACGCGTTCATCCGCATGTGGGGCCCTGGGCTCCGAGACATGTCCGAGACGGCGGTGCTGAACGCCAACTACATGCTCGCCCGGCTGCGCGACGACTACGACCTGCACTACGACCGGCACTGCATGCACGAGTTCGTGCTGTCTGCGCGCACGCTCAAGCGCGAGTACGGCGTGACCGCGCTGGACGTCGCCAAGCGACTGATGGACTTCGGCTTCCATCCGCCCACCGTCTACTTCCCGCTGGTGGTACCGGAGGCGCTGATGATCGAGCCCACCGAGACCGAGGCCAAGGAGACGCTGGACGAGTTCTGCGAGGCCATGCTCACGATCGTGCGCGAGGCGGCTGAGTCACCGGACGTGCTCAAGGGGGCGCCGCACAGCCGGCCGGTGTCGAGGCTGGACGAGGCGGCGGCCGCCAAGCGGCTGGTCGTCCGCCACCACTTCGACGAAGACTGATCGTTCGCCTACGCTCCGGTCTTGACCCTGTCCGATCAAGATCTCGCCGTCCTCCTGGGCCTGCTGGTGGCCGTCACGGCACTGGTCGCGGTGGCGCCGCGGCTGCACGTCCCCTACCCGATTCTGCTCGTGCTGGGTGGGCTGGCGGTCGGCTTCGTCCCCGGCGTGCCGAGGATCCAGGTGCCGCCGCAGGTGGTGCTGATCGGCGTGCTGCCGCCGCTGCTCTACTCGGCGGCCTTCTTCACCTCGCTGCGCGACCTGCGCGCCAACAAGCGGCCGATCGCCCTGCTCTCGATCGGCCTGGTGCTGACCACCACGATCGGCGTGGCGGCGGTCGCGCACGCGCTGGTGGACGAGCTGACCTGGCCGTCCGCGTTCGTGCTGGGAGCGGTGGTGTCGCCCACAGATCCGCTCGCGGCGACGGTGATCGCGCGCCGGCTGGGCATCCCGCGCCGGATCGTCGCCATCATCGAGGGTGAGAGCCTGGTCAACGACGGATCGGCCCTCGTGCTCTATAAGTTCGCCGTGCTGGCGGTCGTGACCGGCTCGGTCAGCGCTCTCGACCTCTCGCTCTCGTTCGCGTGGACGGTCGCCGGCGGGGTCGGCATCGGACTCGCCCTGGGATGGGTGATCAGGCAGGTGCGGCGGCGGATCGACAACCCGCCGGTCGAGATCACGATCGCGTTGATGACGGGGTACTTCACCTTCATCCCGGCGAACCTGGTGGGCGCCTCCGGGGTGCTGGCGGTGGTCACCGCCGGCGTCTACGTCGGCTGGTATACGCCGGAGCTGACGACCGCCGAGACGCGGCTGCAGGGCGATGCGTTCTGGGAGATCCTGACGTTCGTGCTGAACGGCCTACTGTTCGTGCTGGTCGGGCTGAGCCTGCCCAGCGTGCTCGACACGCTGGGCGGCGGCCTCACCACGACGCTGCTGTGGCAGGCCGTCGCCGTGACGGCCGCGGTGATCGTGCTTCGGTTCGCGTGGGTGTTCCCGGCCACCTACCTGCCGCGGGCGATGAGTGCGCGGATCCGCGCAGCCGATCCCTACCCGCCCTGGCAGTACCCGGCGCTGATCTCGTGGACGGGCATGCGCGGCGCCGTGTCGCTGGCCGCCGCGCTGGCGGTGCCGCTGCACACCGACGCGGGCGGGCCGTTCCCGGGCCGAGACGTGATCATCTACCTCACGTTCGCCGTGATCCTCGGCACGCTTGTGATCCAGGGGCTTGGCATGCCGTTGGTGGTGCGCGCGCTCGGGCTCGAGGACGACGGCGTGTCGGAGCGCGAGGAGGTGAAGGCCCGCATCCACGCGGCCGAGGCGGCGCTGGCCAGGATCGATCAGCTGATCGAGGAGGACTGGGTGCGAAACGAGACCGCGGAGCGCCTGCGCGGGCTCTACCGCTTCCGCCGCACCCGCTTCTCGGAGCGATACACCGGCGAGGGTGACGGTGCGATCGAGGAGCAGTCCGCCTCATACCAGCAGCTGATGCACGAGCTGATCGAGGCCGAGCGGCAGGCCGTGGTGGAGCTGCGGCGGGCGGGCGTCATCGGTGACGACGCGATGCGCACCGTGCACCGCGAGTTGGATCTGGAAGAGGCCAGGCTCGACATCTGATGGACGAGCTGGCGGCGGTGGTGTTCGACTACGGCGACACGCTGATGAGCTTCGCCTACGACGAGGCGACCCACGTGCGGTCGCTGTCCACGCTGCTCGGCCACCTCGGCGTGACCGGCGTGGTCGGAGAGAGGCTGTTCGCCGAGGTCGACCGGCGCTTCGGCTCGGCGCTCGAGGCGCGCGGGGAGGAGGGGGAGCTGGACTACGCGGAGCTGGTGCGCGAGGCGCTGGTCGCCTTCGACCTGGGCGTCGACCGCCGGCCGCTGCTCGACGCGCTGCGCGCCGGGCACCGCGAGTGGGACGGCAACGTGAGCGTGCTGCCCGAGGCGGTCGAGCTTCTGCGCGGTGTGCGGCAGCGGGGGCTGGCCGTGGGGGTCGTGTCGAACGCGATCGATCCCGGCGAGCTGATGCGCGAGGACATGGCCATGCACGGCATCGCCGAGCTGGTGGACGTGGCGGTGTTCTCGTCCGAGCTGGGAATCCGAAAGCCCCACCCGGACATCTACCGTCACGTCCTTGACGGACTCGGCGTGGCAGCTTCGCAGGCGCTGTTCGTCGGCGACCGCGTGCTCGAGGATGTGGTGGGTCCGGCCAGGGTCGGCATGCGCACCTGCCTGGCGACGTACCTTCGGGATGACCCCGGCGACCAGTCGCTGGCCGACCACGTCGCCACCCACCCGCTGGACGTGCTTGCCATCGTTGATTACGCCAACCAGAGGCACGGGTAGACTGAAAAGCGATGGGAAGTATCAAACAGCGCCTTCCGTTGGTCGAGGAACGGGGCGAGGTCGAGTGCCGGCAGTGCGGGGTGGTATGCCAGAAGGTGATCCACCCGCAGCGCTGCCTGGAGCAGGCCTGCCCGTTCCTGTACTCCTACGAGGCGTTCGGCCGCAGCTACACCGGCTGCACCCAGGGCATCTTCGCGGTCGCGATCGATCACGAGCACCTCGAACGCGGCCGGCGGCGGCGCAGCGGCTTCGGCTCGATCCGGGCCGTGCGAGAGCCGCTGCCGATCTGCCCAGCCGAGGTCGAGCGGGCCTACGAGAACCGCGAGGAGCCGCTCGGTTGCATCAATCCCGAGTTCTTCGAGCTGCCCGACCGCGACGGCTTCCGGGTGATCGAGAACCGGCGAGAGGCCGGCTGAGGCGATGCGCCCGCTGACGCGGCTTGCGATCGTGCTCGCGTTCGCCTGCTTTGGCCTGGTGGCGCTGGCCGCCACCCCGGCCGGGGGCGGGCATGGCGATTTGGTGTTCATCCCGGCTGACAACTCGTCGGTACCCGCATCGACGACAACGACGGCGCCCGCCGAGCGTCCGCTGGTGATCCCGCGGCCGCCTCGCGCTCCGCGGTACCTGATCGGCATGGTCACGCGGCCGCTGGTCACGGCCGTGGGCGACGTCTCGCCGATGACGGCCCTGGGCGGCCGCACCTGGCTGCTGATCCTCCACCACCGCGGCAACCTCGGGCTGGCGCTTGTGCCGACGGCCGCGGGCCCGCGCCCGGCGCGCGTGTCGCTGGAGGCGCTCCGGCTGCGGTGGACGCGGGTGAGGATCGACGTCGACCTCTCCACGCTGCGCCTGGTGGTGCTGCGCGGACGCCAATCGCTGGGCGAGTTCCCCGTCGCTGCCGGGATGTCGACCACACCGACGCCCACCGGCCTCTTCTCCGTCACCGATCGAGTCTCGTTCGCCCAGCCGGGCACCTACGGCAGCTTCGCGCTCGGGCTCAGCGCGCGCCACCAGCGTCTGGTCTCCGGCTGGCAGGGGGGCGATCAGGTCGCGATCCACGGCACCGACAATGCGGGTTCCATCGGCAGCCGTGCCAGCCTGGGCTGCATCCGGGTCAGCGAGGCGGCGCTACGGCTGTTGCGGAGGGTGGTGCCTCTGGGCGCTCCCGTCCTCGTCCACGTGTAGTAGGCGGCTGCAAACCGTCGCCTCGCTTTGTCGCTGCGACCGGGCCGTGCAGAGCACTGTCCCGGCCTTGCTCCTCGCGAGGCTCGGTTTTCACCGCCTACTCATTCTTCCGTGTCCGGTGGCCGCCGCAGCCGCTTGACCTGGCCCGTGCGCTTCTTGCCCTCGACCCGTCGCGCCCTCGCTGCCCGGCTGGGCTTGGTCGGCCGGCGGGGAGGTGGTGGCGGCGCCAGCGCCTCGCGCATCAGATCGGTGAATCGCCGCACGGCCAGCTCGCGGTTTCGCAGCTGGCTCCGCTCGTCCTGGGCGACCACCCGTATGCGGCCCTCCGCGTCCAGCCGCGAGCGCAGCCGGCGACGCGCGCGCGACCGCTCCGCGTCGGTCAGGCTGGGCGAGCGCTCGAGGTCGAAGATCAGCTCGACGCGGGTGCTCGAGGTGTTGACGTGCTGGCCGCCCGGGCCGCCGGCGCGCGAGAAGCGGAAGTCGAGCTCGCCCAGCGGCAGCCCGGCCGCCGCGCCTATCTGGAGGAGGTCACCGTCTGCCACCGTCTCACGCCCTTGCGGTTGAGGCGGCGCAGCGACGCCATCTCGGTCAGATCGGGCCCGTGGCCGTCGGGGCCGGCCGTCTCCATCAGCATCGGCAGGTGCTGGAGCGCCGGGTGGCCGAGTATCACGGACAGGCCCTCGCCGATCTCGCCCTTGCCGACGTTCTCGTGCCGGTCGCGGTTCGAGCCGAAGGGCATCTTGGAGTCGTTGACGTGCAGGCAGCGCAGCCTCTCGAGCCCGATCCTGGCGTCCACGTCGGCCAGCAGGCCATCCACGCCCTCCGGCGTGGTTATCTCGACCCCGGACGCGAACAGGTGGCAGGTGTCGAGGCAGATGCCGACGCCGTCGGGGCGGCCCAGCTCGTCGATGATGCGGCCCAGCTCGGAGATCGTGACGCCGATCGTCCCCTGGTGTCCGGCGGCGTTTTCGAGCAGCAGCCAGGGGCCGTCCGGCCTGCGCTCGCCCATCACGAGCTCGATCGCGGGGACGATCTGGTGCATGGCGGCGT
>JAWVDZ010000413.1:0-2935 GCA_033856955.1 Gaiellales bacterium | reverse complement strand
CGACACGGTCACCGTCTCGGTGACCGCCGCCGGTCGCTTCACGGCGGGCCTGTGGCTGTTGGCGTCCGCGGGCACGACCGGGTCGGTGAAGACGCTCAGCACGTTCTGCGGATGTCCGCCCGCCGCCGTGACGCCGGCCAGCGTGCCCAGCAGCAGACACATCAGCGCTCCTGCCCCGAGGGCCGCGACCTGACTCCCACGTGACCAGCCGCTGAACAGTCCGTGCATACCTGGATTGGTACCCGCAGATCAGCTGGAATATGCGCGACTCACGTCGCCGAGCCCGATCGGACAGACGGCGCCACGGCCGCGATCTCACCACAGGTCGCGATCCAGACATCCTCGCGTGCAGCCACCTCAGCGATGAAGCGGTCGAGAAAGGCCAGCCGGTGCGGGCGCCCGATCACCTGCGGGTGCATCGTGAAGATGCAGCATCCGCCCAGCTCGACGATCCCCTCCAGCTCTCCCGACCAGATCTCGTGCACCGCCGAGGGCGGCGAGATCGAGCGCGTCCAGTCCTGCCCGCCGCTGAACCAGAAGTGCGGGGCATCGTCCAGCAGCCACTGGATCGGCAGCTCAACCAGCGAGCCCCCGGGATGCAGGTAGGGCCGGATGTCGTCCATGTAGTTCGACGAGTAGCCGAAACCGTGCCGCTGGAGCAGGCCGATCGTAGCCGGCGAGAACTCCCACGAGGGCGACCGGTAGCCGACCGGGTCGGCGCCGAGGCCGCGCAGCACGTCGAGCGCGCGCACCAGCTCGTCCTCCTCCGCCTGGGGCGTGAGATCGGCGGGCGAGGTGTGGGTGTAGCCGTGGTGGCCGACCTCGTGCCCCGCGGACAGGATCTCACGCACGCGTTCGGGGTGGCGCTCCGCCACCCGGCCGGGCACGAAGAACGTCTGGCGCAGGCCGTGCCGCTCCAGCAGCTCGAGGATCAGCGGCACCGCCACCTTCGCGCCGTAGGTGCCCTGCGAGAGCACGCCCGGGCGATCGGCGTTGGCCGGGTCGTCACCGATCCAGACCTCCTCGGCGTCGAAATCGAACGTGAAGGCAACCGCTCCCCGGGCGCCGTCGGGCCAGCTCGTCATGACTCCAGCCTACCGCGGCCGATCCAGGAGTACGCTGCGGGCATGACCAACACCGACACCACCCCAGAGATCCCCGTCCGGCTCGACTTCGACCGCCACGCCGCCGACTTCTCGCGTGCGATGGGCCACCTCGACCGAGCCGCGACCAAGCAGCTCGACAAGGTCGAGTTCGACCATCGGCTGCGCGAGCTGGTGCGCATCCGGGCCTCGCAGATCAACGGCTGCGCCTACTGCATCGACATGCACACCAAGGATGCGCGAGCGATCGGAGAGAGCGAGCAGCGTATCTTCGCACTGCCGGCCTGGCGCGAAACGCCGTTCTTCACCGACCGCGAGCGGGCGGCGCTGAGGTTCGCCGAGTCGGTGACGCTGCTCGCCGCCGACCACGTCCCCAGCGAGGAGTACGACCGCGTCGCCGAGCACTTCAGCCCCGACGAGATCGGCGCGCTGGTCAGCCTGATCGTCGCCATCAACGCCTGGAACACGATCGCGGTCAGCACCCGGGCCTGGGCGCCGGGGTCGTACGAGCGCGAAGCGGACTAACCCTCGCGGGGTTTCGCCCCAGCGCCGTCCGGGCACAGGCGCTGGATGGAGAACGCCCCCCTGGACAGCGCCGTGGCGCTGCTGATCGACGTCGACGGCACGCTCGTCGACTCGACCTACCTGCACGCCGTCTCCTGGGCGGGCGCGCTTCGATCCGCCGGCTTCGACATCCCCACCTCCCGCGTCCACAGGTTGATCGGGATGCGTGGCGAGCGGCTCTTGACCGAGCTGCTGGGAGCAGGGACGGCGGACCAGGTGGCCAAGCAGGTGCAGGCCGATCATGCCTCGCGGTTCCAGGCCGTCCGCGCCCAGGTCGGGCCTCTGCCAGGCGCACGAGCGTTGCTCGCCGCGGCGCATGCGAGGGCCGTACCGGTGGTGCTCACGAGCTCGGCGCAATCGGATGAGATCGAGCACTACCTCGAACTGCTGGACGCACGCGATCTGGTGGCGGCATGGATTTCGGCGTCCGACGTGCGCCGGTCGAAGCCGGATCCCGAGCCGATCACGCTGGCGCTGCAACGCTCAGGATGTGAACGCGGAGCGGTGATCGGAGACTCGACCTGGGACTGCCTCGCCGCGGGTGCCGCGGGCCTTCCCTCGATCGCCGTGATGACCGGCGGCTTCGCGGCGACGGAACTCGAGGAGGCCGGCGCCGCGCTGGTATGCGAGCACCCGCTCGAGGTCAGCGAACGGCTGGAGACGGTGCTCGAGTTTGCTGCCTCCGGCGGCCGGGCACGTTCCTGACGCTGGCCCGACGTCCTCGAAAGGAGCGAGAGATGGCCACCGAAAAGCAGAAAGCCGCCGCCCGGCGCAACATCAAGAAGGCCCAGCAGGCGCGCAGGAGCAGCCACGCGGGTCGCGGCGAAGGCATGTCAGCCGCCAAGCGCAACGACCTGCCGGACGCGAAGTTCGCCTTCCCCCGCCAGCGCAAGGAGCCTCTCAGCGACGCCGCCCACGTGCGCAACGCGATCGCCCGCTTCGATCAGGTCGAGGACGTCAGCGATGCCGAACGCGCGCAGGCGTGGAAGCGGATCACCGCTGCTGCCGACCGCTTCGGCGTCGAGGTGAGCGAAGGCAGCTGGCGCGAACTGATGCGAGGCGGCAAGAGCCGGTAGCTCGCGCACCTGCAGCATCGACGCCGGCGAGCCGGGCGGCGGCGCGAGCGGCCGGATACAGTCCGTCAACAACGACCAACCGCCGAGAGGAAACAATGGACGAGAGCCGCGCACGGCAGCTGCTGGCCGCAGAACGCGAACGGATCAAGGGCGAGGCCTCCGCGCTCGGATTCGAGGTGGAGGACGACCTGT